>NZ_DATMIO010000223.1:0-11068 GCF_035554235.1 Microbacterium sp.
GGGTTCGGCGGGGGTCACAACGACGGAAGGCACGTTTTCAGGCTATCAGCGGGGTCCGGATGACTCGGCCGGCCTCATGCTTGCAGGCATGATTCGGCTTGATTGCGCATGAGAACTCAACTACAGTGAGCTACCAGGCTCAACTCATGAGCTGTGAGCCCTGAAGCACAAGGAGCCGCATGTTCGTCGTCACGGCAGATCAGCGGGCCAGCCGCACCCACGAGGATCTCGTGCCGGGCGCGCTCGCAGCGCTCGAACCGATCGTGCGCGGTCGCGTGGCCCTGCCGCCCGAGCGGACAACCGGCGATGAACTGCAGTTCGCGACCGAAGACGCGGATGCCGTGATGGACGTGTGCCTGCGCCTCACCCGCGAAGGGGCGTGGAGCATCGGTGTGGGGGTCGGCTCGATCGAGAGCCCGCTTCCCCATGAGACCCGCGCGGGCCGGGGAGCGGCGTTCATCCACGCCCGGGATGCCGTCGAGCGAGCCAAGTCGGCACCCGGGCGGCTCGCCGTCACGAGCGGCGACCCCGAGGCGGCGGGAGACGTCGAGGCGCTCATCCAGCTGCTCATCGACCTGCGGGACCGCCGGTCGGTGCAGGGGTGGGAGCTGGCCGATCTGCTCGCGGACGCGATGACGCAGCGGCAGGCCGCGGTCCGCCTGGGCATCACCGAGTCCGCCGTCAGCCGGCGGGCGGGCGCGGCCGGTCTCCGCACGGAGGAGGCCGCGATCCCGGCCCTTGCGCGTGCGCTCCGGCGCCTCGACGGCGGTGCGTGACAGACTGGCCCGATGCCGGTGGTGTTCCCCGAGGCGATCATCGTCGCCATCCTCTCGATCTTCCTGTTCCTCGCGCTCTGCGGGGCTCTCGTGCTCATCGCCGTGTGCATGCGGAGGCCCGCGACGCTCCCCCTCGTGGTGGCCGCGGGGCTGGTGGTCTCCTCCCTCGTCATCGTCTCGGTCGCCCCGATCAACGTGCCGACCCTCATGGGTCTCGTCATCGCGCTCCTCGGAACCGCCGTGGCCGTGCTCGGGGGCAACCCGATGACGCGGCGGGTGCTCGAGATCGCGACCCACGGGCGGGTGCGCGACGGCGCGAACGGCGGCATCATCCTCGACCCTTCGACGGAGCTCAGGACGAGCCCTTCGACGGAGCCCAGGACGGGCCCTTCGACGGGGCTCAGGACGGGCGCCGAAGCCGCGGGCACCGCTCCCGCCGCCAAGGGCGAAGAGGTCATGCGCGGCGGCACCACGATCGGGTACCTCGAGCGCCTCGCGGTCGTGGTCGCGCTCATCGCAGGCTACCCCGAGGCGATCGCCATCGTGGTGGCGATCAAGGGCGTCGGCCGCTTCTCCGAGCTCGCGGCCGCGGAGGCGCGCGAGCGCTTCATCATCGGCACGATGTCGAGCCTGTTGTGGGCCTGCGTCGTGGGCGCGCTCGTGCGGCTCGCGATCTGGTGAGCCCCGCCGGCATCCGCTGACACCGCCGGTATCTGCTGACGCGGGCGGCGCCCCTTCTACAGGCCGAGGACGTGCGCGGCGGACTGAACGCGCGCGATGAGCTCGGCCCGCTGCTCGGCGACGCGGACGGGAGCCGTGCCTCCGACGCCGTCGCGGCTCGCGACCGATCCCTCGATCGTCAGCACCTCGCGCACCTCGGGCGACAGCTCGGGCGAGACCGAGGCGAGCATCGCGTCGGTGACCTCGCTCAGCTCGATGGCGCGCTCTTCGCAGAGGCGCACGAGGGCGCCCGAGATCTCATGGGCGTCGCGGAACGGCACGCCGCGCTTGACGAGCCACTCCGCGACATCGGTCGCGAGCGAGAAGCCCTGCGGAGCCAGTTCGGCCATCCTCGCGGTGTCGAAGCGCAGCGTCGCGATCATCCCCGCGAATGCCGGGAGCACGAGCTCGAGCGTGGCGATCGAGTCGAACACGGGCTCCTTGTCCTCCTGCAGGTCGCGGTTGTACGCGAGGGGCAGGCCCTTGAGCGTGGCGAGCAGGCCCGTCAGGTTGCCGATCAGGCGGCCCGCCTTGCCGCGGGCGAGTTCGGCGATGTCGGGGTTCTTCTTCTGGGGCATGATGCTCGACCCCGTGGAGTAGCCGTCATCGAGGGTGACGAACCCGAATTCGCGGGTGTTCCAAAGGATGATCTCCTCGGCGAACCGGGAGACGTCGATGCCGATCAGCGCGGTGATGAACGCGAACTCCGCGACGACGTCGCGCGAGGACGTCCCGTCGATGGAGTTCTCGGCGGGGCGCTCGAGCCCGAGCGTCTGGGCGACGAGGGCGGGATCGAGGCCGAGCGTCGACCCGGCGAGCGCTCCCCCGCCGTACGGCGAGACGACCGCTCGCGCCCGCCAGTCCCGCAGCCGCTCGAGGTCGCGCACGAGCGGCCACGCGTGCGCCTGCAGGTGGTGCGCGAGGGTGACCGGCTGGGCGTGCTGCAGGTGGGTGCGGCCCGGCATGATCGCGTCCTCGTGCGCCTCCGCCTGCGCCACGATGGCGTCGACCAGGCGCAGGATGTCGCGTGCGATGACCGTCGCGTGATCGAGCAGGTACAGGCGCACCAGGGTCGCGATCTGGTCGTTGCGGCTGCGGCCCGCCCGCAGCCTGCCTCCGAGTTCGGCGCCCGCGCGCTCGAGAAGTCCACGCTCGAGCGCTCCGTGCACGTCCTCGTCGCTGTCGGCGGCCGAGAAGGCACCGGATGCCACGTCGGCCGCGAGGACATCGAGGGCCTTCCGCATGCCCGCCAGTTCATCGGCCGACAGGTATCCCGCGGCGGCGAGCGCCTGCGCATGCGCGTGCGATCCTCGGATGTCGTAGGGCGCGAGCACCCAGTCGAAGTGGGTGGAGCGACTCAGCGCGGCAAGCTCGGGCGCGGGTCCGCTCGCGAACCGGGCTCCCCACAGCGCACCCTCATTGGTCGTGGCGTCGCTGGTCGGGGCGTGGACACTGGCGGGATCGTTGGTTGCGGCATCTTCGGTCATGGCGTGTCCAGACTATCGGCGGGCGGCGAAGCGCACCCCGCGATGGATCACCCACTCGACCGGGCCGCGGCCGAGAAGGAGGGTCCATACGGAGCAGAGCGCGATCGTCCAGATCGTGAAGGGCCAGAAGGGCTCGAGAGCGCGGAACGCGCTGAGTTCGCTCTCCCCCGGCGCAGGTGCGGGCTGCAGCACCGCCCACGCCACGAGCTGGCCCGCATAGGCGGTGAGCGCCATCGCGCCGACCGCGCGCAACGGAAGCACGACCCACGTGATCGGGGTGCCTGTCACGAGCACGCACAGCCCGATCACGGCGATCGCGAAGCCTCCCGAGCCCACGACCTCGGCGATGCCGCTGCCGTGTGGCTCCGCGCTCGTGACGAACGCCCACACAGACGCGGGATCGGCCGCGCGCAGCGCGGCCGTGGCCGCCCCGAGCGCGTAGCCGGCGAAGGCCAGCGCGGCGCCGACGCCGAGCAGCGCGGCGGCGACGGATGGGCGTGAGAACGGCAGCCGGCCGATGCCGAGGCCGGCGACGACGAAGGCGCTCCACACCAGGAACGGGTAGTGGCCGCCGAATGCGGTCTCGATCAGCCACCCCTGGGGGGTGAGCCAGATCTGCCAGCCGTGCACGACGTACTGGACGAACGGCATCGTCCCCGCGATCGCGGCGGCCAGGGCGAACAGCCACGCGGCGGGCAGCTGCAGGAGCGGCAGCACGATCAGGAACAGCACGGCGTACGCGGGAAGGATGACGAACACCGGCACGTCGAGCGCCACCAGCAGCATCCCGAGCACCCAGACGAGCAGGGCGCGCACGGCCAGCCGCCGGCGGGCGAGACCCAGCGCGGGCTGCGTGAACGGCTCGGTCCGGCCGGTCACAAGCCCGATCGACACGCCCGCGAGCGTCGCGAACAGGATCGACGAGCGACCGTTGACGACGTCGTGCCAGGTAGCGGCATCCGCCCAGTCGAACGGAGGGATCTGCAGCAGGTGGGCGGCGAACATCCCGATCACCGCGAGCCCGCGGGCAAGGTCCACCCCCGCCACGCGGCGCGGGCCGTTCAGGCGCTCCCAGCGCCGGTGGAGCCGCTCTGTCAGTCCTGACGCAGCAACCACACCAGCAGGGCCTTCTGGGCGTGCAGCCGGTTCTCCGCCTCGTCCCAGACGACACTCGCCGGGCCGTCGATCACCGCCGCGTCGACCTCGTAGCCGCGGTCGGCGGGGAGGCAGTGGATGAAGATCGCCCCGGGCTGCGCGAGCGACATCAGCTCCTGCGTGACCTTGTACTGTCCGAGGTCGCGGAGGCGCTGGAGCTTCTCCTCCTCCTTGCCCATCGACACCCACGTGTCGGTCACGATCACATCGGCCCCCGCGGCGGCCTCGAGCGGATCGGTGTACAGCGCGACCGAGCCGCCGGTCTGCGAGGCGATGGCATCGGCGTCGGCGATGACGTCTTCGCGGGGCGCGTACGACTCCGGCGAGGCGACCCGGACGTGCATCCCGGCCGTGACGCACGCGAGCACGTATGAGTGCGCCATGTTGCTGCGGCCGTCGCCGAAGAACGAGAGCGTGAGCCCCTTCAGCTCCCCCTTGTGCTCCTTGATCGTGAGCAGATCGGCGAGCAGCTGGCACGGGTGGAAGTCGTCGGACAGGGCATTGACGACGGGCACGCGCGTCCCGGCCGCCATCTCTTCGAGGCCCGCCTGCGCGTAGGTGCGCCACACGATCGCGGCGACCTGGCGCTCGAGCACGCGCGCGGTGTCGGCGGGCGTCTCCTTGCCGCCGAGCTGGCTGTTCGCCGTCGAGATGATGAGCGGCGAGCCCCCCAGGTCGGCGATGCCGACGGCGAACGACACGCGCGTGCGCGTCGAGGACTTGTCGAAGATGACCGCGACGGTCTGCGGACCCTCCAGGGCCTTCAGCGCCCAGCGGTCCTTCTTCAGCTCGATGGCGAGGTCGAGGATCTCGGCCTGCTCGGCGGGGCTGAGGTCGTCATCGCGAAGCAGATGGCGGGTCATTTCGACACCCTTCGGTCGCTCGGTGCATCATACGCAGGCATCTTCTGGATGGCGGGCTCATCGAGGAGGAGCGCCTCGGATGCCGTGGCGAGGGCGGCCGCGAAGAGCTCGGTGAACTCGGCGATCTCGGGGTCGCCGATCGTGAGGGCGGGTGCGACCCGGATCGTGCGGTCATTGGCCGCGTTGACGATCAGGCCGTGCTGCTGGGCGGCCGCCACGACGGCGCCGGCGACGGGGTGCGTGAGTCCGATGCCGATGAGCAGCCCCTGGCCGCGGGTGCCCTCTACGAGGGGCGAATCGAGGCTCTCCACGGCCGCGCGGATCTGCCGGCCTCGTACGGCCGCGTTCTCGACGAGTCCGGCCCGCTCGATCTCGGCGAGCACGGCGCCCGCGACGGCCGTCCCCAGGGCATTGCCCCCGAACGTGGAGCCGTGCGAGCCCGGGTAGAACAGTTCGCTGGCGGAGCCGAAGGTGATGAGCGCGCCGATCGGGAAGCCTCCGCCGATCCCCTTGGCGACCGTGATCGCGTCAGGTGCGACGCCCTCGTGCTGGAACGCGAACCAGGCGCCGGTGCGCCCGGCGCCGGTCTGGATCTCGTCGACGATCAGCAGCGCGCCGTGGCGCGAGGTGAGCTCCCGCGCGGCACGCAGGTAGCCCTCGGGCAGCGGGATGACGCCGGCCTCGCCCTGGATGGGCTCGACGAACAGCGCGGCGACCCGGTCATCCATCGCCGCCTCCAGCGCCTCGAGGGTGGGAGCGATGTGCTCGACCCCGGGCACCATCGGCAGGAACGACTGCTGCATCGCGGGCTTGCCGGTGAGCGCCAGCGTGCCCATCGTGCGGCCATGGAAGGCGTTCTCGAGCGTCAGGATGCGGGTGCGTCCGGAGTCCTTGCCGTGCAGGCGGGCGAGCTTGAATGCGGCCTCGTTGGCCTCCGCGCCCGAGTTGCCGAAGTAGACGCGGCCGGACTCGCCCGTGCCGGCGAGCCGCTTCAGGCGCGAGGCCAGTTCGAGCTGCGGCTTCGTGGCGAAGTAGTTGGAGACGTGTGCGAGGGTCGCGGCCTGCGCGGAGATGGCCTCCACGAACACCGGGTGGGCGTGGCCCAGCGAGTTGACGGCGATGCCGGCCAGGAAGTCGAGGAACCGCCGGCCCGCGTCATCCCACAGATACGCTCCCTCGCCGCGCGTGAACAGGGCCATGCGGGCGCCGAAGCTGCGGACGAGGTCGCGGCCCGCGTCCTCCTGCCATGTCGAAGACGGTGAGTTGTCAGTCACTGCGCCACCACCTCTGTTCCTATTCCCTTGTCGGTGAAGAGTTCGACGAGCACCGAGTGCGGCACCCGGCCGTCGATGATCGCCGCCGTCTCGATGCCGCCGTCGACGGCGTCGAGGCAGGCCTGCATCTTGGGGATCATCCCTGACTCGAGCTTCGGCAGCATCGCCCGCAGATCGGCGCTGGTCAGGTGCGACACGAGCGAATCCCGGTTCGGCCAGTCCGCGTAGAGCCCCGGCACGTCGGTCAGCACCACGAGCTTGCGGGCCTTGAGCGCGACCGCGAGCGCCGCGGCCGCCGCATCCGCATTCACGTTCAGCGAATGACCCGGGTGATCGAGATCGGGCGCGATGCTCGACACGACGGGGATGCGCCCCGCCGCGAGGTGGTCGAGCACCGGCGTCGGATCGACCTCGACGACGTCGCCGACCCGGCCCAGATCCTGCTCCACGCCGTCGATCACGACGCCGCGCCTGCGGCCGCCGAAGAGCCCGGCGTCCTCGCCGCTCAGGCCCGTGGCGTGGGGGCCGTGCGAGTTGATCTTCGCGACGAGCTGCGGGTTGATCTGACCCGTCAGCACCATGCGGACGACCGAGATCGCCTCCGTGCTCGTCACGCGGTAGCCGCCCTTGAACTCGCTCGGGATCGCGAGACGGTCGAGCATGTTCGAGATCTGCGGGCCGCCGCCGTGCACGACGACGGGCAGCACACCGACGTACCGGAGGTACGCGATGTCCTCGGCGAAGGCATCCTGCAGCGCTTCGCTCACCATGGCGTTTCCGCCGTACTTGATGACGATGATCTGGTTGTGGAACCGCTTGAGCCACGGGAGCGACTCGACGAGGGTCGTGGCCTTGGAAGCGGCCTCTTCGGGGCTGGTGTCCTGAATGTCGGTCATGACGCGTACGCGCTGTTCTCGTGCACGTAGTCGTGGGTGAGGTCGTTGGTGAGGATCCGTGCCGAGGCATCGCCGACCTTGAGGTCGATGACGATGCTCGTCGCGCGCGGGCTCAGGTCGACCTCCTCACGGGGCCGGTCGGGGCCGCCCCGACTGCAGACGCGGACGCCGTTCATCTCGACATCGACGTCGTAGGGGTCGAAGGCCGCGCTCGTGGTTCCGATCGCGGCGAGCACCCGGCCCCAGTTCGGGTCGTTGCCGAAGATGGCGGCCTTGAAGAGGTTGTTGCGGGCGACCGAGCGACCGACTTCGACGGCGTCTTCTTCGGATGCCGCGCGCACGACGTGGATGGTGATGTCGTGGCTCGCGCCCTCGGCATCGCCCTGCAGCTGCTCCGCGAGGCTCGTGCAGAGCTCGGTGAGGCCGGCGCGGAAGGCCGCGGCATCCGGCGCTACCCCGCTCGCCCCGCTCACCAGAAGCGTGACCTGGTCATTGGTCGACATGCAGCCGTCGGAGTCGAGGCGGTCGAAGCTCACGCGGGTCGCGGCGCGGAGGTGCGCATCGGCGTCGGTCGCATCGAGCACCGCGTCGGTCGTGAGCACGACGAGCATCGTCGCGAGCCCGGGCGCCAGCATCCCGGCGCCCTTCGCCATGCCGCCGATCGCCCAGCCCTCGCCCTGGTAGGTCGCCAGCTTCGGAACCGAGTCCGTCGTCATGATCGCGTTCGCGGCGTCCGCGCCGCCGTCGGCGGTCAGGGCAGCGATGCCCCGGTCAACCCCCTGCAGCACCTTGTCGCGGAAGGCCTGGTCGCCGACGCCGATGAGGCCCGTGGAGCACACGATGATGTCGCTCGCGCTCACCTCGAGCAGCTCGGCGGTGCGCTCCGCCGTCTGGTGCGTCGTCTGGAAGCCGAACGAGCCGGTGAAGCAGTTCGCCCCGCCGGAGTTGAGCACGATCGCCTCGACGACGCCGTCGCGGATCGCCTGCTCCGACCAGAGGATCGGGTTCGCCTTGGCGCGATTGCTCGTGAAGACGGCGGCGCCGACCTTGAGTGGTCACCGGTTGACCACCACGGCGACATCGGGCATTCCCGTGCTCTTCAGACCGACCGCGACCCCCGCCGCCTCGAATCCCTGAGGTGCGGTGACACTCACGGTGCGACTCCGTTCACGCTGAGCGCGCGGGCCTCGGGAACCCCGAGCGCGATGTTCATCGACTGGACCGCGGCGCCGGCCGTACCCTTTGTCAGGTTGTCGAGCGCGGTGAGGACGGCGACGCGTCCCGCCGCCCGGTCGATGGCGAGGCCCACGAGCGCGGTGTTCGCCCCGATCACGTCGGCGGTGCGCGGGAACTGACCCTCCGGGAGCACCTGCACGAAGGTCTCGTTCCCGTACGCGGACTCCCACGCGGCCCGGATCTGGGCATCCGACACGCCCTCGGCGATCGGCGCGGTGCTCGTTGCGAGGATTCCGCGCGACATCGGGACGAGGACGGGCGTGAAGGAGATGCGGATGCCGTCCGCCGGCCCGCCCGCCGCCACCAGCGCCTGCCGGATCTCGGGGATGTGCCGATGCGTGCCGCCGACACCGTAGGGGCTGGCCGACCCCAGGATCTCGCTCGCGAGCAGGTTCGTCCTCAGGCTCTTGCCTGCGCCGCTCGGCCCTACGGCGAGCACGGTGACGATGTCGGAGGGGTCGATGACGCCCGCCGCGACGCCTGGCGCGAGGCTCAGCGCCACGGTGCTGGCGTTGCAGCCCGGCGCGGCGATGCGGGTCGCGCCCACGAGGTGCTCCCGCTGCTTCCCCGCTCCCACCTGCAGCTCCGGGACGCCGTAGGCCCACGGCTCGTGGAAGTCGCCGCCGTAGAAGCGGTCCCACTCGGCGCTGGATTCGAGCCGGTGGTCGGCGCCCGCGTCGATGACGAGCGGAGTGTCGGCGAGCGCGTCGGTGTACTGACCCGACTGGCCGTGCGGGAGGGCGAGGAAGACGATGTCGTGGCCGGCGAGCGTATCGGGAGTCGTGTCCTGAAGCGTGAGGTGCGCGAGCGAGCGCAGGTGCGGCTGGTGCGCGACGAGCGGCTGACCCGCGTTGGAATGCGCGGTGACAGTGCGGATCTCGATGTCGGGATGATCGGCGAGGAGGCGGAGGATCTCGCCACCCGCATAGCCGGATGCGCCGGAGACGGCGACCGAGTACGTCATGGTTTCTACCTTAAGGTCAGGAGTGCGGGGGCCGGGACGGCGACACCGGCGAGCTCGACCCGAGTGGAATCGGGGAACGCGCGGGGTCGCCTACAGTCGGCGGGCGCCCTGACGTCGGCGCGCAGGAGCGGCGCTCGCGAGGAGCGTCGCGGAAGGCTGCGCGGCCGAAGGCATGTGGCGACCATAGCGGCCGGGTCGCGGCATCCGCAAATCGCGTCTCGCAGTGTGGGCGATCGGCGTCGGCGGATCGGTGTGGGCGATCGGCGTCGGGGGCGGCTGACAGGATGGGGCGGGTGATCACCACCGTCGCCGTCGCCGGATACCGATCGCTGCGCGACCTGGTGCTGCCCCTCGGCGGGCTCACGGTGGTGACGGGGCCGAACGGCTCCGGCAAGTCGAACGTCTACCGCGCGCTGCGCCTCCTGGCCGCGGCGGCGACCGGTTCGGTCGTGGGCGCGATCGCCCGCGAGGGCGGGCTGCCGTCGGTGATGTGGGCGGGCCCTGAGGTCCCCACGGGCGAAGCGAAAGTGCAGGGCACTGTGCGGCGCGGACCCCGGGCCGTGCTGCTCGGATTCGCGGGGGACGAGCTCGGGTACCTCGTCGACTTGGGGCTGCCACAGGTCGTCGGCCCGACACCGTTCGATCGCGACCCGGAGCTCAAGCGCGAGCAGGTCTTCGCGGGGCAGGTCGCGAAGCCGTCAACGCTGCTCATCGACCGACTGAGGGGCGTCACACGCACGCGCGATGGCGCGTGGCGCACCCTGGCACAGCCCCTCATGCCGTACGAGACGATTCTCACCGACCTCGCCGAGAGCGACACCGGTCCGGAACTGCTCGCGCTGCGGCGCACCCTCGCCGGTTGGCGCTTCTACGACCACTTCCGAACGGACCAGGCCGCCGCGGCGCGTGCGCCGCAGGTCGGCACGCGCACCCCGATCCTCGGGCACGACGGGTCGGATCTGGCGGCGGTATGGGCGACGATTCAGGATGCCGGTTTCGGCGAGCGCCTCGACCGCGAGGTCGATCGCGCCTTCCCCGGCACGCGGGTCGAGATCGAAGGCGTGGACGGTCGCCTCCGGCTGATGATGCACCAGCCCGGACTTCTGCGACCGCTCGATGCCGCCGAGCTGTCGGATGGGACGCTGCGCTACCTGCTGCTCTGCGCGGCCCTGCTCCCGGCGCAGCCGGGACCGCTCATCGTGCTCAACGAGCCGGAGGCGAGCCTGCATCCTGACCTGCTCGGGCCGCTCGCGGAACTCATCGCGGAGGCATCCGCACACAGTCAAGTCGTGGTCGTCACCCACTCGACGCCCGTTGCGGGCGGGCTCGAGCGCGCCGGCGCGCTGACCCACCGATTGGTGCCCACTTCCGCGGGCACTGAGATCGCCGGTCAGGGTTTCCTCGACCGCCCCGCCTGGAACTGGGGTTCGCGCTAGCTCTCCCGGTCGCGGATCGCCCGGCCCGTTCCGTGCCACCGCGCACCGGGTCGCCGGGACCGTCGAGGCGGCTGCCCGTCGACCTCGGTGACCGAACCTTGGACCGGGGCGCCCATCGGCACTCGCCCTGCGCTGCCGTCGCTCCGCGGTGTCGGCGTGTCGCAGGCGCTCAGCTGTTCAAGATTTGCGTACTCAAGTCTGCGCTGAGGCACACACAGACTTGAGCACCCCGGCAGCACCCGTACTCAAGTCTGCGCTTGT
>NZ_DATMIO010000224.1:0-16119 GCF_035554235.1 Microbacterium sp.
GGGCTCGCGGGGTTCGAGATCGATCATCGCGAGAACACGGAGAGCGGCAAGGAGGCGCTCCACGCGCTCGTCGCCGAGCGCGACCTCATCGTCACGGGATCAAGCGACTACCACGGTCTCGGCAAGCCCAACCTGCCGGGCGAGAACACGACTTCCGACGAGATGCTCCAGCGGATCATCGACCGGGCAAGCGGCAGCGCTCCGGTGTATCCCTGAGGCTGAGGCGGCTGGCCTCGACGAGAAGCGCCCCCGCTCTCCGGAGGGAGTGTGGGGGCGCTCGTCTCGCGTGGTGGTGATCAGCCGGCGAGGGCCTTCGCCTTGATCGAGTCGAACTCGGCCTGTGTGATGGCGTCCGAATCGAGCAGGGCCTTGGCCTTCGCGATCTCCTCGGACGGGCTCGAGGCGGTGGCAACCGAGCGGATGTAGCTGTCCTGAGCCTCCCGGTACTGCTTGGCCTGTGCCGCGCTGCGCTCGCCCATTCCGCTGCCGCGCGCGATGAGGTACACCAGCAGCGTCAGGAAGGGCAGGAAGATCAGGAAGATGATCCAGAGGGCCTTCAGCCATCCGTTGAGTTTGTGGTCGCGGAAGAGATCGCCGATGACGGCGAACAGCGCGAACAGGTACGAGATGAAGATGAACGACCAGAGGAACCACCAGATGAGGTCCCCGAAGGAGCCCCAGAAACCCTGGTACTCGACGGATTCGATGAATCGCACGTGCATGCCTTCTTTCGAGTCTGGGGCGCCCGGCGCGCCCGGGACTCACCCTAGCGAAGCCCGGGAGCCGGTCAAGGGCCGCACGTCGTCCGTGTCGCGGCGCTCGTGCGGTCAGGCCTGAGGCGCGGTGCCGGGTCCGCGACGCCGGCGACGGCGACGCTGCGCGGGTGCCTTGCCGTCGTGGTGCTCGGTGCCGCCGCCGTCGTGCGTGCCGCCGCCCTCGGCGGGGCGGTCGACGGGTGCCTGGCCGTGGTCGGCGGGCACGAGGTCGCCCTCGGCCTGCACCGCACCGCGCCCGCCCGAGCGCGTTCTCGTGCGGCTGCCGCCTCGCGGGGAGCCGGAGCGCGGCCCCGCGGCATCCTGCGTCTTCACCGTCTGGGTGCGCGGGGCGGTCGTGAGGCGGCCCTTTGTGCCGGCCGGGATGCGCAGATCATCGAAGAGGTGCGCGCTCGACGAGTAGGTCTCGACCGGCTCGGGCTTGCCGAACTCGAGGGCGCGATTGATGAGTGCCCACTTGTGCAGGTCGTCCCAGTCCACGAAGGTGACGGCGATGCCGGTCTTGCCCGCGCGGCCGGTGCGGCCCGCGCGGTGCAGATAGGTCTTGTCGTCGTCCGGGATCGTGTGGTTGATCACGTGCGTGACGTCGTCGACGTCGATACCGCGGGCGGCGACATCCGTCGCGATCAGGATGTCTTTCTTGCCGGCCTTGAACGCGGCCATGGAACGCTCGCGCTGCTCCTGACCCATGTCGCCGTGCACGGCGGCGGCGTTGAAGCCGCGGTCGTTCAGCTCGTCGACGAGCTTCTGCGCGGCGCGCTTCGTGCGGGTGAAGACGACGGTCTTGCCGCGCCCCTCGGCCTGCAGGATGCGGGCGATGATCTCGTCTTTGTCGAGCGAATGGGCGCGGTACACGAGATGCTCGATGTTGGCCTGCATGAGACCCTCGTCGGGGTCTGTGGCGCGGATGTGCACCGGGTTCGACATGAAGCGGCGCGCGAGGGCCACGATCGGGCCGGGCATCGTCGCCGAGAAGAGCTGCGTGTGCCGGATCGCGGGCACCTTCTGGAAGATCTTCTCGATGTCGGGGAGGAAGCCGAGGTCGAGCATCTTGTCGGCCTCGTCGAGCACGACCTCGGTCGCGTTCGACAGGTCGAGCAGGCGCTGGTTGTTGAGGTCGATCAGCCGGCCGGGCGTGCCGACGACGATCTGGGCGCCGGCCTTGAGCTGGTCGATCTGGCCCTCGTATGCCTTGCCGCCGTAGATGGCGACGACGCTGGTCGAACGACCCTGGGTCAACATGTCGATGTCTTCGTAGACCTGCACGCACAGTTCGCGCGTCGGGACGACGATGAGGGCCTTGACGCCGTGCTCGGGGTCGCGCCCCAGACGCTGCACGACGGGGATGCCGAAGCCGAAGGTCTTGCCCGTGCCCGTCTTCGCCTGGCCGATGATGTCTTGACCGGGAAGCCCGAGGGGGATGGTCTGCTCTTGGATGGGGAACGCGTCGACGATGCCCTTGGCGGCGAGCACGTCGACGATGTCCTGGTCGACGCCGAGGTCGGCGAATGTTGTCACAGTGATATTGCCTGTCTGGCGGTGAGGTGCCGCCGGAGGGAAGTGATCCACGCCCTTCACTCAGCCACAGGCGCGGGGTCCGGGTCCATTGCCGGGACCCGACCAGCCTACCGGAGGGCCCGCGCCGGCATTCCCTCCTGCATCCGGGCGCGCCGCGACTAGGCTGGTGCGGTGGTGAGGTGGTTCTGGCAGAGACGCCCCGAAGGGCGCACGCTGTCGTTGCGGTCGCGCGGGGACCTCGGCGACGCGACCCGTGTGGACTTCGAGGAACTCGCCCCCGACATCGATACGTTCCTCGGCCAGGCGGCCTACCTCCAGCTCGGGTTCTTCGAGACGCTGACGCGCCTCATCCGCGCCACACCGGAGCTCGCCGAGAAGGAGGCGCTGTCCCGCGCCGCAGGCGCCGCGCTCACCAAGCACCGCGCGCTCGTCGACCTCATCCGGGAACGCGGAGGCGAGCCGACCGAGGTGATGCTGCCGTTCCGGGAGCAGCTGGACGCCTTCCGCAGGAAGACCATCGGCAAGAGGCCTCGCGAGACGATGCTGTCGGTGCATGTCACGGCCGGCATGCTGGATGACTTCTACCTCGCGCTCGCGTCGGGCTACGCCGACACGGGGCGACGTGTCGCCCGCATCCTCCAGGCCGACGACGACCGCCAATCCATCGTCGAGATCATCAAGGCCACGATCGAGAGCGACGAGGAGTGGCGCTCCCTCCTGTCGCTGTGGGGACGCCGCCTCGTCGGCGACACGCTGCTCGTCGCCCGGGCGGCACTGCGGCCGACCCGGCTCGGGGCCGCGGAGGAGAAGCAGGTGGAGCCGGTCTTCACCGATCTGATGGCCGGGCACGCGCGACGCCTGGACGCCATGGGCCTCGCGGCGTAGCCGCGGTCAGGCGCAGCGGCGTAGCCGCGGTCAGGCGCAGCGGCGTAGCTCTCGAAAGCTCAGGCGATGCCGAGGCGCGTGCGCTCGGCGGCGTCGCGCTTCCCACGCGCGCGGGTGAGAAGCAGCGTCGCGAGGTACGCCACCGCGACGGGCACGACGATGGAGACCGCCCACAGCCACGGATTGTCTTCGGCGAAGCCCGCCCACTGCAGGCTCGTGTAGAGCACGCCAGCCGTCGCGGCGCCGATCGCGGGCGCGAGCACGACGCCGCGATCGGAGCGGTGCGGCATCGCGAAGTGGATCGCCATGCCGGCCACCGCGCCGGCGATGAGCGCGAGCAGGATGAGCACGTCAGGCCACGAAGCCCACGCGGCGCGATTCCTCGCTCCCGAGCTCGACGTAGGCCAGGGCGGCGGTGGGCACGATGTAGGAGCTGCCCTTCACGTCGGTGAACGTCAGGTGGGTCGCCCCCGCGTCGAGCGCGCTCGCGACGGACTTCTTGACGCCGTCCGCCGATTCCGAGGTGTCGAAGCTCAGTTCGCGACCGGTGTTCGTGATGCCGATGCGGATCTCCACGGGATGACTGCCTTTCGTAGCGGGTGGCCCCACCCGGGGCGACACGGCAACTCTACGACACGGCCGCGGGCGACTCGGCCGCCCGCGCAACGCTGAGGGCGAACGCGCGCCGGGCCGTGTCCGAGGGCGCGGGTAGCGTGGAGTCCATGACTCTCGGGGGCGATTCTCGGGCGCGACGGCGCGCGCTCGATGACGCGCAGCGAGCGATCGTGCAGCTTCCGGCGGCGGCATCCGCCGTGGTCGTCGGCGCCCCGGGAACAGGCAAGACGTCCGCCCTCATCGCGCGGGTCGAGCACTTGCTCTCCGGCGCGCTCGACCCTTCCGAACTCCTCGTGCTCACCCCGTCGCGGCAGAGCGCGACCGACCTCCGCGACGTTCTCGCCCTGGCCTCGGGCGAGGCGACACCCGGCTCGCTCGCGCGTTCCGTGGCATCCTTCGCGTTCCACATCGTGCGCGCCTCCGAAGTGCACGCGGGGGCAGAACCGCCGCAGTTGCTGACGGGCGCCGACGAAGACCAGATCGTGCAAGACCTGCTCGAGGGCGACGAACGAGATGCCGCGGAGGGGCGCGATCGCTGGCCGGAGTGGCTCGGGCCGGCCATCCGCGGCTCCAAGGCGTTCCGCAGCGAGGTGCGCGCCTTCATGGCGGAGTGTGCGGCGCTCGGCATCGAACCGCCCGCCCTGGCGAGGCTGGGCGCGGCCGCGGATCGCGTCGTGTGGGTGGCGATGGCCTCCTTCATGACCGATTTCCTCCGAGTCCGGGCGGCGATGCGCGGCGCGCACCGAGATCCGGCGGGACTCGTGCGCGAGGCCGCGGGCATCCTCCGCACCGCCGCCGGCGGCGCGGCCTCGCTCGGGGCGTTCGCGCGGCTGCGGGTCGTGCTCGTCGACGACGCGCAGGAACTGACGCTCGGCGGTGTTCAATTGCTCGAGGCGTGTCGTGCCCGCGGCATCGCCGTGGTGGCCTTCGGCGACCCGGACGTCGGTTCGGGCGCCTTCCGGGGCGCGGCCCCGGAACACTTCGCCCGGCTCGCCGAGATTCTCGGCACTTCCCATGTGCTCTCGAGCGCCCACCGGGGAACCGCCGCGCAGGCACACCTGGTCCGGCGCGTGACGCAGCGCATCGGTGCGGCCGGGGTGATCGCCCATCGCACCCCGCCGGCCGCCCATGTCGACGACGACGCGTCGGTGAGAGCGGTCGTGGCCCGTTCGGCGTCGGAGGAGTATGACGCGATTGCGCGGCTGCTCCGCGAGCGGCACGTGCACGACGGGGTCGCGTGGGACGAGTGCGCCGTCATCGCCCACGACACCCGCCAGGGCGCGGCGCTCGAGGCCGAACTGTCCGCGCGCGAGGTGCCCGCCCGGGCCAGCGGCCCCGGTAGGGCGCTCGGCACGCGTGCGCCCGTGCGCGACATCCTGCATCTGGTCACCCTCGCGACGCGCGATCCCTCGACGTGGACGTCGGTGGATGTCGACGCCGCGCTCACCGGAGCGTTCGGCGGCCTCGACCCGGTGAGCCTTCGCCGGCTGCGCACGACGCTCCGGCACGCCGAGGTCGCGGAGGGCGGCGAGCGGGCGGCCCGGGAGCTGCTGCGTTCGGCGCTGGCGAATCCGCTGGAGTTCGCGCTCGTCGACACGCGCGAGGCGCGGCGCGGCGGGCGGGTCGCCGAAGCCATCGTGCGGGTGCGCGACCAGTCGGCGCACGGTGCGAGCGCGCACGACATGCTCTGGACGGTGTGGGAGGGCAGCGGGCTGGCGCGGGCATGGGGCGCGGCGGCCCGGGGAACCGGACCCCTCGCAGAGCAGGCGAACCGCGACCTCGATGCGCTCGTCGCCCTCTTCCAGTCCGCGAAGCGATTCGTCGAGCGCGAGCCGGGCGAGGAGGCGATGGTCTTCGTGCGTCGCCTGCTCGACTCGGATGTCGCGGACGACACGCTGACGGCGCCGCCCCCGCGGTCGACGGTGCGCGTGCTGACGCCGGCGGCGGCGCTCGGCGCGGAATTCGACACGGTGGTGGTCGCGGGCGTGCAAGAAGGGGTGTGGCCGAACGTGCGCCTTCGCGGCGGCCTGCTCGAGACCTGGCGGCTCGCCGACGCGCTTGCCGGTCCCGACACGGTGCCGCCCGACGTGCTCGATCGCCGCCGGTCCGTCATGCACGACGAGCTGCGTCTCTTCGTGCGCGCCGTGTCGCGGGCCCGGGAACGTGTGATCGTGACGGCCGTCGACGACGATGACACCGGACCGAGCGTTCTCTTCGAGTTCCTCCCCGAACCCGATCGCGGAGGCAGGGGCAAGGAGCATCCGCTCTCCCTGCGCGGACTCGTGGCGCAGCACCGACGCGCCCTCACGGACCCCCTCGCGTCGTCGTCGGCCCGACGGGAGGCGCCCGCTCAGCTGGCCCTGCTCGCCGACGCGGGCGTGGCCGGCGCGCACCCGCGCGAGTGGTACGGCGTCACCCCCGCGACGACGGATGCCCCGCTGCGCGACATCCGCGAAGAAGGCGTTCGCGTGTCACCGTCGCGGCTGCACGCGCTCGAGGAATGCGAGCTCAACTGGGTCATCGCCGACCTGGGCGGCGACACGCGCGGGGGACCGGTGGCGGGCCTCGGCGTCATCCTGCACAGCGCGATGGAGGTCGCCGAGGGCATCGACGAGGCGAGCCTCTGGAGCGTCGTCGAGGCGCGTTGGGGCGAGCTCGAGTTCGACGCGGCGTGGCGTGAGCGCCAGTCGCTGACCCGCGCGCGCGACCTCGTGCGCCGGCTGCACGCCTACCTCCGCGACTTCGAGGCATCGGGCGGCACCCTGATCGGCGCGGAGCCGCACTTCGAGATCCCCATCCCGTTCGACTCCGACGCCGCAGGCGTCGAGGGGCCCGGCATCCTCGTGAGCGGCTACATCGACCGCGTCGAGCTCACCGGCGCCGGCGATGTCGTCATCGTCGACCTGAAGACCGGCAAGAGCGAGCCTCAGACCGACGCGAAGGTGGCCGAGAACCCCCAGCTCGCCGCGTATCAGCTGGCGTTCGAGTCGGGCCTCATCACCGGAACCGGGGGACACCCCGGGGGCGGCGCGAAACTGCTCGTGCTCGTCCCATCATCGTCGAAGGCGCAGTACGTCACGCCGACGCAGCCACCCTTTGACGACGAGCACCGCGACGCCTTCCTCGCCCGTGTGCGCAGCGCCGCGACGACGATGGCCGGGGTGTCGTTCACCGCACCTTACGAAGACCACTGCCGGAAGGACCATTCCTACGGGCTGTGCCGCATCCACACGGTGCGCGCGGTGAGCGCCTCATGACCTCGACGTTGATCGGGGTCGAGGACGCCGGCGTGACCGCGTCGGCGCCGCTGAGCGCGCGGGTGATCAGCGCGGCGCTCGGCCAGTTTCCGCCGACCGCCGAGCAGGCCGCGGTCATCGAGTCGGCCCTGGCTCCCGCGCTCGTGGTCGCCGGCGCCGGGAGCGGGAAGACCGAGACGATGGCCGGGCGCGTGGTCTGGCTCGTCGCCAATGGCATCGTGCGACGCGACGAAGTGCTCGGGCTCACCTTCACTCGCAAGGCCGCGGGCGAGCTCGCCGAGCGCATCCAGCATCGACTCGCGCGCCTCGCCGAGTTCGAGACGCGCGGACTCCTCGGGGACCTCCCGGCCCTGCACGCATCCGGAGACCTCGAAGCCTTCTTCGCGCTGCAGCGAGAGGAAGACGATGAGACGGATGCCGCGGCGCGGGCGGGACGCGACATCCGAACCGTCGCGCTGCGCTTCGCCGAGCGGCGCCGCGCCCGCCTCGACGAGCTCGCGGAACGGTCCACGGGAGCGCCCGTCGACGGTGCGGACGACCTCCTCCTGCGTCCGACGGTGGCCACCTACAACAGCTTCGCCGATCAGATCGTGCGCGAGAACGCCGTACTGCTCGGCCGTGATTCCGAAGCGGCGATCCTCTCGGAATCGGCGGCGTGGCTGCGGATGCGCAAGGTCGTGCTCGACTCCGACGATCCCCGGCTCGAGTCCCGGTCAGAAGCCCTCAGCACCCTGATCGACGGCGCGTTGCGCATCGCACGCGACTCGGTCGACAACCTGGCCGATCTCGACGACATCGCGGCGTTCCCCGCCGCCTTCGCGGACGTGCTCGACCGGCCGTCCGACTCGGCGCGTGTGAGCGTGTACGCCGACATCGCGACGGCCGTCACCAAGGTCGAGGGATTGGCGGTGCTCGCCGATCTCGCCCGCGCGTACAACAGCGAGAAACGCCGGCTGGGTGTGCTCGACTTCTCCGATCAGGTCGCCGGTGCACTCGGAGTCGTGCGGGCTCACGCCGCCGTCGGTGAAGAGCTGCGCAGCCGCTACCGCGTTGTGCTGCTCGACGAGTATCAGGACACCTCGGTCGTCCAGACCGATCTGCTCGCGGCCCTCTTCGCGCACACGGCCGTCATGGCCGTCGGTGACCCGCACCAGTCGATCTACGGTTGGCGCGGCGCGAGCGCCGGGAACCTGGGCGGGTTCGCCGCGGCCTTCGCCCCCGGAGCAACCGCGAGCGAGTTCGCCCTGATGACGAGCTGGCGCAACAGCCGCATCGTGCTCGAGGCCGCCAACGCCGTGCTCACGCCGCTCGCGGCGACCAGCCCGGTGCCCGTCCGAGAGCTGCGCGCGCGCCCCGGGGCGCCGGAAGGCGAGCTCGACCTCGTCTTCGAGGCCGACCTCGATGCGGAGGCCGATCGGGTCGCCGCGTGGTTCGCCTCGGTGCGCGCGCGGCGCGCGGCGTCGGGTCGCTCGACCACCGGTGCGGTGCTGTTCCGCAGCAAGCGGCACATGGTGCGCTTCCGGGAGGCACTGTCTGCTGCCGAGATCCCGAGCCGCATCCTCGGCCTCGGCGGCCTGCTCACCACCCCGGAGGTGGTGGATGTCGTCAGCGCCCTGCGCGTCATCCACGATCCGGGCGCCGGCTCCGCGCTCATCCGCCTGCTTTCCGGGCCCCGGTGGGCCATCGGGCTCGCGGACCTCAGGGCGCTGTCGGCCCTTGCCGAGCGGATCGCCCGGCACGACTTCGCGCTGAAGCCGCTCGCGCCCGAGGTGGCGGCCAGGATGCGGGCGTCGGCGGGCGACGAGCAGGGGTCGCTCATTGAGGCGCTCGACTTCGTTCGCCGGCACGGTGACGACCACGGCTGGCTCGCGGCGATCACTCCCGAAGGGCGGATGCGTCTGCGGGAGGCGGGCACCGTCATCGCGGGCCTCCGGGGGTCGGTCGGCCTGCCGATCCCGGAGCTCGTTCGCCTGATCGAGCTCGAACTGCGCCTCGATATCGAGCTCGCCGCGAACGAGATGATCGGCTCCGCACGCGTGGCGTCGGCGCAGCTGCGGGCATTCGTCGACGAGGTGCACGCCTTCCTCGCCACGGACGAGGCGGGGACGATCGGCAGCCTCCTCGCGTGGCTCGATCACGCGGAGCAGCTCGATGAGTTCGCGCCGCGCACGGAGCCGCCCGAGGACGATGTCGTGCAGCTCCTCACGATCCACGGCTCGAAAGGGCTGGAATGGGATGCCGTCGCCGTCGTCCGGGCGGTGGAGGGCGAGCTGCCCTCCGCGGCGCGTGACACGAAGGCGTGGCTCGGTTTCGGTGTGCTCCCGTACGAGTTCCGAGGAGACGCGCCCTGGCTCCCCGCGTTCGGGTGGAAGCGGGCGGAGGCCGCCACGCAGCAGGCCCTCAGAGACAACCTCGCCGCATTCGTCGCCGCCAATCGCGCCAGGCAGCAGGAGGAGGAGCGGCGCCTCGCGTACGTGGCGCTGACCCGGGCAAAGGACCACCTGCTCCTCTCTGGGTCGAGCTGGGCGGGGACCACCCAGGCGCGGGAGCCCGCGCCCTACTTCGACGAGATCGCCCTCGCCCTCGGGCGGGACGCCTTCGAGGCGGTGGCGGGGGAGAACCCCTACGTCGGCAGGCGTCGCCTGCTCGAGTGGCCGCTCGATGCGCTAGGCAATCGGCGCCGGGCGGTGGAGTCCGCCGCGGGTGCGGTGCGGAATGCGCTCGACGGCCCCCGCGCCGAGCCCGCCCCCGATGTCGCTCTCCTCCTCGCCGAACGCGAGGCGCTGCGGCATCCTGCTGCTCTCGACGCACCCACGCGCATCCCCGCATCGCGTTTCAAGGACTACGTCACCGACTTCGCCGCGACGACCGCGTCGATCTCGCGTCCCATGCCGGAGCGCCCCTACAGGCAGACGCGGCTCGGCACGCTCTTCCATGCATGGGTCGAACACCGCTCGGGTGTGGTCGGCGTGGCCGCAGCTCCGGATGACCCGCTGTGGGAGCTCGACGCCGACGAGTTCGCCGACGACGAGTTCGCGGGCACCGACGCCTCAGCCGAAGATGCCGCGGAGCTCGCGCGCCTGCGCGAGATCTTCGAGCGGTCGGAGTGGGCCGACCTCGCTCCCATCGCGGTGGAGACCGAGATCGACTTCGTGCTGAGCAGCGAATCCGAGGCCGCGCGGGTCGTGATCTGCAAGCTCGACGCGGTCTACAGGAGGGATGACCGCGGTGGACGCATCGAGATCGTCGACTGGAAGACGGGCAGGCCGCCGCGCACGGCGGCGGAGCGAGAAGAGCGGATGCTGCAGCTCGCGCTGTACCGGCTCGCCTACCACCGGGCGCACGGAGTGCCCCTCGAGGACATCGATGTCGCCCTCTTCTACGTCGGCGACGATCTCGTGATCCGCGGTGACCGGGTCTACTCGGAGGCGGAGCTGGCCCAGCGCTGGATGGCCGCCCGCGCCGCGCGTTCCGCCTCGACCTCCTCGTCGCTGGCGTCGCCGGAGTCGTCGGCGTGGTCGGCGTTGTCGGGGGAGGACGCCTGAGCCTTCGCGTCCATCCACGCGGAGATATCGATCGGAGCGGTCGAGAGGTCCGCGGACGAAGCTGACGCGTCGCCCGCGTGGTCTGCGCCACCTGCGGGGCCCGCTCCGTCCGCGTAGTCCCGGTCGGCGGCCGTGAAGAGCGAGACCATCGAGGGGTCGTACGCGTCGGTCTGCATGGAGGTGTCCACATCGGCGACCGCCGCCGGCTCCTGGACGCGGTCGAGCAGGGCGATGGCGCCGTCCACGCCGGCGGGGGCCGCGCCGCGGGCGTCGACGAGCGAATCGGCACCGATGCCATCGGCGAGGGCATCCAGCAGCGCGGCCGCATCGTCCATGACGTCGGCACGATGTGAATCGTGCCCGTGCACGAGCCACTGGGCGAACTCGAGTTCGGCGTAGAACCGCGCCCGCGTGCGGAGGTGAGCGTCGGGGGAACGGTGCGCGGCGGAGGCGTACGCCTCGAAGATGTCGTCGGCCGCTTCGGGCGCGGACGCCACCCAGCGGAGGTCGACGGCGGGGTCTCCGACCGACAGGCCGTGCCAATCCAGCACCCCCGTCACCGCCGGGCCGAGGTCGCCGTCCTGGAAGAGGAATGATCCGGCCGCCGCGCCGCCGAGGGTCACCGTGGACTCGAAGCGCCAGAGCTCATCGGCCTCGACCGCATCGCGCCACCGCACCGTCAGCCGGACGGGAAGGCGGCCCGTCGCCCCGGCGCGATCTATGAGGGCGCGCACATCGTCCCGCGCCTCGGGGGGCGTGCGCTGGGGGAGGCCTTCAGAACGCACGACGGAGTGCGGCAGGGCGTGCAGCGATGCGAGGGCGTAGCCGACCGACGTCGCGGCGCCTTCACCCGAGGGGATGTGGGCGGCATCGATGTGGTAGCCCGGCAGCAGGCTGCAGACGAGGGCGCGGGCGTCGCCGAGGCCCGCCTCGCCGAGCAGTTCGGGTGCGCGGAAACCGAGCAGGCCGCGCACGCCGGGGGTCAGCGCCCGCAGCGCGAGGGCCTCCGCGGCCAGTTCGCGCCCGGCGGTCGCATCGACGGGCGCGCGCACGACGAGCCGCCGCCCGTCGGCTAGCGTGACGACCGCGGAATCGCAGCGACCGGCCCCGCCCGCCGTGAGCGACCCCACCGCCGAGACCGATGCCCCGGGCACTGCCGACGTGACCGACGCGGCTAAAGTGAGGAGTGAGCGTGCCATGCCCCCAGGGTAGGTCGGTCGTGCGGGAGAGCTTCCACGCCACGCCCGTGAGAGAGGGAGTCGATGACGGTTCACGCCCACCCCGGCCAGCCTCCACTGGCCCGCGGCGAGCTCGACCGCCGAGGTGACGAGCGCGAGCGGGAGGGCATCCTCGCCGCCGCACGGGACAGCGGCGACACCCGCGTGCTGGTGCTCCGCGGCGACGAAGCACCCCTCGATTCACCCGATGGGTCCGCGCTCGCCTACGCGGCACCCGCCGACGTCGCCGATGGTGGATGCTGGGCGTTCCTCGGCCGCGAAGACACGGGAGCCGCGGTGCTCGTCGCCGCCTTCCCGCAAGGCACGGAGGACCCCGTCTCGGCCCCGCACGGCTGGGGCGCGCTGCGGTCGGTCGGCGGCGTGCTCGGCGCCTTCGACGCGGGAGTCTTCGTCGAAGGACTGAGTCTCGGCCGCTGGCTTCTCGACGCCTCGTTCTGTCCCGCGTGCGGATCGCTCACCGAATCCGCCAAGGCCGGCTGGGCGCGCCGATGCCCCTCGTGCGGCCGGGAGCACTTCCCACGCACCGACCCCGCCGTCATCGTCGCGATCGCGAGCGAGGACGGCGAGCGGCTGCTGCTCGGCTCCAACGCCCTGTGGGGCGGCGACCGGTACTCGTGCTTCGCCGGGTTCGTCGAGGCGGGCGAGTCGCTGGAGGCGACCGTGCACCGCGAAGTCGAGGAGGAGGCGGGGGTTCGCGTCACCGACATCCGCTATCACGGCTCGCAGGCCTGGCCGTATCCCCGCTCCCTCATGGTCGGCTTCCTCGCCACCGCCGTCGACGACTCCGAAGCCGAGGCCGACGGGACCGAGATCATCCAGGTGAGCTGGTTCACGCGCACGGAGATCGGCGATGCCCTGGAGGGCAGGGGCGGCATCACCCTGCCGGGAGCCGCGTCGATCGCCCGCAGCCTCATCGTCGCGTGGCACGCGGGGATCGCGTGATCGACGTCGCGCTGCACGGCCTCGACGAGCGTCAACTCGAGGCGGTCACGGCCCTGCGCGGTCCCGTGTGCGTGCTGGCGGGAGCGGGTACGGGCAAGACCCGCGTCATCACGCATCGCATCGCGCACGGCGTGGACACGGGCGCATACTCCCCGGGCCGGGTGATGGCGGTGACCTTCACGTCCAAGGCGGCGGGCGAGATGCGCGGACGCCTGCGCGCCCTCGGGGTCGAGGGCGTGGTGGCGCGCACCTTCCACTCCGCCGCGCTCGCGCAGCTGAACTACTTCTGGCCGACGCTGGCCGGTGACACGGCGCCGAAGATCGTCGACAACAAGGTGCGGCTCCTCGCGCATGCGGCGGACGGGATCGGGCTGCACCTCGACACGCCCACGCTCCGAGACATCGCATCGGAGATCGAGTGGCGCAAGGTCACGATGCGAAGCATCGAGCAGTACGCCGCGCTGGGACGAGGCGTCGGACGCGTGGCGCCTGCCGTGGTCGCGAGCCTGCAGGCGGCGTACGAGAAGCTGAAGGACGAGCGCCGGCAGCTCGACTTCGAGGACGTCCTGCTCGCCTGCGCGGGGATGCTCGAAGCCGAGCCCCGGGTCGCCCACGCGGTGCACGAGCAGTACCGCCACTTCACGGTCGACGAGTTCCAGGACGTCTCACCCCTCCAGCACCGGCTGCTCGAGTTGTGGGTCGGCGATCGCCGCGACCTCTGCGTCGTGGGCGACGCGAGTCAGACCATCTACTCGTTCGCCGGCGCCGACTCCCGCTTCCTGCTGGAGTTCGAGAGCCGGCACGATGACACGCACCTCGTGCGGCTCGAGACGAACTACCGCTCGGATGCCGCGGTCCTCGCGGTCGCGAACGAGCTGATGCGCGACCGGCCAGGAGCTCTCGAGCTTCACGCCGCCCATGGCCTTGCGGCATCCCCCACGCCGACCGTGTCGGCGTTCGAGGATGACCGCGACGAGGCCGACGGGGTCGCGCGGGCGATCGAGGCGCAGCTGAAGTCCGGGATCGCGGGCGAGCAGATCGCGGTGCTCTATCGCTCGCACGGACAATCGGCCGTGATCCAGCAGGCCCTCGCGGCCCGCGGCATCGCAACGACGGTGCTCGGTGGCAAGCGCTTCTTCGACATGCCCGAAGTGCGTCAGGCGATCATGTCGCTGCGCGGGGCGTCGGTGGCCCCGATCGAGACGACGTTCCTCGCGGCGGTCCGCGATGTGCTCCGCTCGCTCGGACTCACCGACGAACCGCCTCCGGCAGGAGGAGCGCTCCGCGATGCCTGGGAGGCCCGCATGGCGCTCCTGAGGCTCGCCGAAGCGGCGCCCCCCGCGATGGATCTGCGCACGTTCACCGACACGCTGATGGCGCGGGCGAAGGATCAGCACGAGCCGGAACTGCGCACCGTCACGCTGTCGACCCTGCACGCGGCCAAGGGGCTCGAGTGGCCGCACGTGCACATCGCAGGATTCGCCGAGGGGCTCCTCCCGATCTCCTACGCGACGACCTTCGAGGCGGTCGACGAGGAGAGGCGCCTCGCGTATGTCGGCATCACGCGGGCCGCGCGTACGCTCTCCCTCTCGTGGTCGCGGGGGCAGGGGCGGACGGCGCGGACTCCCTCGCGTTTCCTGACAGAGATCGGCACGCGCAGTCTGCGTGCGGTCGGTGCGTCATCCACACCCGCCGGGCGGAGGACTCGCTCAGAGTGACCGAGCGCTGAGCCTCATCCGGCGAACGCCACGCGTCCCGCAGCAGGCGAGCGGCCATCCCGCCGGCTTCGGCGGCCAGGGACTGCGGGACGCTCGCGACGCGTCGCCCGATCAGCTGAGCGGCGAGCAGCGGCCAGACCGGGTCGGCGTCGCGCCGATAGGCGTGCACGCACGACAGGCACCCCGTAACGCCTGGCAGAACGAACGGGCCGACGGTCGCCTTCGGGCCCGAGAAGACCATCGGGAGGTGCGGGATGTCGTCCCTGACGAGCGACACGGCCGCTCGTGGCTCGACGATGTGCTGCGCGAGGAGGATCACCGGCATGGATGTCGCCGGCGGCTCATCCTCGTCGAGAGGCACCGGGCTGAGCCCCGCCGCGGTCAGGGAGCCGTGGATCGCCTGACTCACCTCGGCGTGAACGTCGCGGTCGGCGCGCACCCCGACGGCGACGCGCGCGTCGGCGCCGTCGCGAGCGAGCAGCGCGGCTTCGACCCGGTCGACGAATCCCCGCACCTCGCCATCCGGCACGTCGAGGGCCTCCGCCAGGACGCGAAGCGCGTGCTCCGGGATGCCGCGATCCAGCTCCGTCAGGAGCTTCTGCTGCCACGGCTGCAGGTCTTCGAGCACGGCCACCGGCTCCACGCCGAACTGCAGGGAATCGGCGCCGCGCCAGAGGGGCGGGTAGGCGGGATCGAGGCGCAGCACGGTGGTCATGCGGTGAGTCTGCCTCGGCGGCATCCACGCGGCGCCGTTGTCCACAGCATCCGATCGCCCGCGCCCGCGTGTACCCGCCTGGGGAGGAGACGGCGCCCGTCACGAACGTCGGAGATTCGCGGCCGATTCGGCCGATTCCCGAGGAGATGGCCGAAGTTTGCGACATTCTCCGAAGCTTGTGCGCGCGGGAGGGCTACACCGGGCGGGGGTCCTCCGGGCCGTCCGAGTCGGGGCCCTCGCTTCTCGGACCGTCGGCCACGGATCCATCGGCCGTCGGTCCATCGGCCACGGGGCCATCGGCTGCCGGGCCATCGGCTGCCGGGCCATCGGCCGTCGGTCCATCGGCCGGTCGTGCATCGGCCGGTGGTGCCTCGGCCGCCGGGTCGTCCGCACCGTCGCCCAAGCCCGCCCCGCCGCCGGGCTCCTCGCCCGCGAGCAGCCGGGCGAGGGCGTCGTCCATCTCGTCGTGCACCGGCTCTTCGCCGCGCGCCCGCGCCTCGAGCCGCGCGATGAGCGCCGACGGGTCGTCGATGTCTTCGGACGTGGGCATGAAGTCGGGGTAGTCCCACAGGGCGTCGCGGGCATCGACGCCGACCGCTTCGGTCACGGCGCGCCACATCGCGGCGGCCTCGCGGAGCCGCCGGGGACGCAGCTGCAGCCCCACGAGGGCGCCCAGCGCCTGCTCGGCGGGACCGCCCACCGCGCGGCGACGGCGGGCGGTCTCGCCGATGCGATCCGCGTCGGGCAGGCGCGACGTCGCATCGGTCGTCACGACATCCACCCACCCCTCGATCGTCGCGAGGAGATTCTCGAGTCGATCCAGCACGACCTTCTGCGCGTCGGACTGGCGCGGCAGCAGCGCGCCGCTCTCGAGGGCCTGACGCAGTTCGTCGGGCTCGCTCGGGTCGAAGCG
>NZ_DATMIO010000225.1:0-3014 GCF_035554235.1 Microbacterium sp.
CCCGGGCCAGGTCGGGCACATCGACCCGGACGCGGCATCCACCGGGCCCCTGTCGAAGTGGCAGGTGGTGCCGCTCCACGCACCGCGAAGCGACCGCTCGTGCCACCCCACCGAAGCCGGGCCCCTCGAAGTGGCAGGTCGTGCCGCAATACCTACCGTGAACCGACCACACGTGCCCCTCTGCCGAGGCGGTGCACGTCGAGATGGCAGGCTGCGCCACGTGGCCAGACCACAGGGCAATAGCGGTCAGACCAACAGGGTCCCTCGTCATTGAAGTGACCGCGCGCCAGGCGCGTCGCCGCGGGATTAGGCTCGATGCATGGCCGGCACGAGCGGACTCCGGGGCGGGTGGGGCGCATGAGCGTCGTTCCCGTGACCATCGGCGTGCGCGCGCCGAGTGCGCACGAGGCGCCCCGGAACACCCCGGGGGCGCCGCTCGTCGACACGCACGGACGCGTGCACCGCGACCTGCGCATCTCGCTCACCGACCGGTGCTCGCTGCGCTGCACCTACTGCATGCCCGAGCAGGGGAACGAGTGGCTGGCCCGCTCGAGCATCCTCTCGCTGGATGAGATCGAGGCGGTCGCGCGCGTCGCGGCGGATGCCGGCATCTCGACGTTCCGTCTCACCGGCGGCGAGCCCCTGCTGCGCGCCGACATCGTGGAGGTGGTGCGCAGGCTGTCGCGCATCGAAGGCCCCGGCGGACCTGTGACGATCGCGATGACGACCAACGGCATCCGGCTTCGGCACTTCCTTCCTGATCTCGTCGACGCCTGGCTCGACCGGCTCAACATCTCCATCGACACGCTCCGCCGCGACCGGTTCCACGACCTCACGCGGCGCGATCGCCTCGACGACGTGCTCGACGGGATCGCGGCCGCCGCGGCATCCCCGCTCCGTCCCCTCAAGCTGAACGCCGTCGCGATGCGCGGCGTCAACGACGACGAGCTCGTCGAACTCGTGGAGTTCGCCGTCGCGCACGCGGCGCAGCTGCGGTTCATCGAGCAGATGCCCCTCGACGCGGGGCACACGTGGGATCGCCACACGATGGTCACGCGCGACGAGATCCTCGCGTCGCTGTCGACGCGCTGGAGCCTGCAGGAGGTGCCCGGGCGCGGGGGCGCGCCCGCCGAGACCTGGGCCCTCGACGGGGGACCCCACACGGTGGGCGTGATCGCCTCGGTCACGGCGCCGTTCTGCGGCAATTGCGATCGGCTCCGGCTCACGGCCGACGGTCAGCTGCGCAATTGCCTCTTCTCCACGACGGAGTTCGACCTGCTGCCGGTGCTGCGGCCGAACGACTCGCCCGATCCGGCCGCCGTCGACGCGGCGGGGATCGAGGCGGTCCTCCGCGCCTGCGTGTGGGGAAAGCTCCCCGGGCACGCGATCAACGACCCGAGCTTCCTCCAGCCCGCGCGGGGCATGAACGCCATCGGCGGCTGAGTTCCCGAGGGCGGGGCCACCGGCATCCACCCGCGGTTAGCATGGCGGTATGGGACGCATCACCGCCCGGCGGCCGATCACCCGCATCACCGTCTCCGATGTGGAGGGTGACAGCGAGCGCCGTCGCTCCGACACCCTCGCCGTCGAGGAGCCTCTCGAGATCCGCGTGGGCGGCACGTCGCTCGCGATCACGATGCGCACGCCCGGCCACGATGTCGAGCTCGCCGCCGGCTTCCTCGTCTCCGAGGGGGTCATCGCCGCCGGGCCGGACTTCCGCTCGGCCATCCACTGCGGGGGACCGGGAACGGGCGGACCGATCGCCGGGTCTGCCGAGAACGCCTACAACGTGCTCGATGTCACGCTCGCCCCGGGCGTCGCACCGCCCGATCCCGACCTCGCCCGAAACTTCTACACGACGAGCTCGTGCGGCCTCTGCGGCAAGGCGAGCATCGAGGCCGTCGAGACGGTCTCGTCGTACGACGTGGGGGCGGATGCCGCGGCGGTCTCCGCCGCGCTGCTGACGAGCCTGCCCGACGCGCTGCGCGCACAGCAGGATGTCTTCGACAAGACCGGCGGTCTGCACGCGGCGGGCCTCTTCGACGCGACGACGGGGGAGCTCGTCGTGCTGCGCGAGGATGTCGGCCGGCACAACGCGGTCGACAAGGTGGTCGGCTGGGCCGTGCTGAACGACCGGCTGCCGCTCACCGGGCACGTGCTGATGGTATCGGGGCGCGCGAGCTTCGAACTCGTCCAGAAGGCAGTCATGGCCGGCATCCCGATCCTGGCGGCGGTCTCGGCGCCGTCATCCCTCGCGGTGGAGCTTGCCGAGGCATCCGGCCTGACGCTCGTGGGGTTCCTCCGGGGCGCGTCGATGAACGTCTACGCCCACCCGGAGCGGGTCACGACGTCGGTGCGTCTCCCGCAGAGCGTGGCTTCGGCTTCTTAGCCGGTTCGGGCGTGTCGGCCGCCGCCGGCAGGATGCGGAACTCCGGCGCCGCCGCCACGATCAGCCACGCGGGGAGGATGATGACGCAGAGCATCGGCAGCAGGGTGATGTCGCCGGCGACGGCGACCGCGACGAACAGCGCGAGCCAGCCGTCGCGCGAGACGACGACAAGGATGCCGATCACGCCGCACGCGACCGCGAGCCCGATCGGGATCGACGGGAACAGTGCGTTGCCGAGCAGGCCGAGCGCGACCCCGATGAAGGTGGCCGGAAAGATCCGGCCGCCGCGGAAGAGCGCGGATGCGGCGATCAGCAGCGCGACGACCTTGATGCCGGCGATCATGGCGAGCTGACCCGCGTCGTACTGACCGGGATCCTTCAGCAGCTCGCCCATCTGCGTGAGCCCCTTGAACATCGTGATGGGACCGCCGAGAAAGCCCAGGATGCCGAGCAGCAAACCGCCGACGGTCGTGATGACGACGGGATGCCGCAGGGCGTGCAGCGCGCGGTAGACGAGCGGGAACGCGTAGAGCGCCACCATGCCGATGAGCACGATCGCACACGTGAGCACGGTTCCCGTGACGAAGTCGATCGGCTGCGGGGCGCCGTAGTCGGGCAGGTCGAA
>NZ_DATMIO010000226.1:0-10636 GCF_035554235.1 Microbacterium sp.
CCGAGCTCCGACGGGCTTCGGTGCGCCCGCCTGCGTGCCGCGGATGCTGAGTTCGGTGCCCGCGGCGGCGGGCGTCGCCGCGAGAGAGAGGGCGATGGACCCGACGATCGCGGCGGGCACGGTTGCCAACGCCTTCCGGGCGGCGTGCGTGGGTCGATGCGCTGAGTGGCGTCTCAAGATTCCCCCTTTTCGACCTTGAAACCGTGTCACGGATGTCAACTGGTGTCAACGGGTGATAAAGGACGTGGCCAATGTGACGCGAGTGGTCAGCAGGTCCACTGTCGCACCGGCGGCGCGGGTCCTTCGTGGCGCGACGACCTGGAGCGCACGTGCGCGAGGTCGTGGGGGAGTGGCACACTGGGTTCGTGCCCGGAGACCCCACACCCCCTGTCGCCACCGACTGGCTCACACTGCCCGACCTCGTCGCTCTCACGGGCGAACCGCTCGGCCGCATCCGGCGCATGCTCGATGAGAACATGCTCGTGGGCAGCAGGCGCGAGGGCGCGTTCAGCGTGCCGTCGGTGTTCATCGTCGACGGGCATCCGCTGCCCTCGCTGCGCGGCACGATCTTCGTGCTGCACGATGCGGGCTTCACCGACGACGAGGCCATCGATTGGCTGCTCGGCTACGACGACTCGATCGGTCTCGCACCGATCGAGGCGCTACTCGCCGGGCGCAAAAGCGAAGTGCGCCGGGTCGCCGCCTCGCTGGCCTGAGCCCGCGAGCCGCGAGCCCGCTTCGCTCGTCGCGAATGGCGGGTGCCGGGGCGCGCACACCCGCACTTTGCGCCCAGCGAGGTGATGTCCGCCGGACTACGACGTCCGCGTCGTGGCGGCGCGCGCGAGGTCGCGCAGTTCGCCGACCGCGGCATTGTCGAGCCGCGCGCCCGCGAGGGCGCGATCCGCTTCGCGGGCGTAGGTGCTGATCAGCTCCTCGACCCGGTCGAGTGCCCCGGTGTCGACGATCGTGCGCTGCAGCGACGCGATCTGATCGGCCTCCAGCGCCGGATCGCCGACGAGCTCGTCGATGACGCGACGAGCGGATGCCGGCAGCCCCTCGCGCGCGAGCGCGATGAGCACGGTGCGCTTTCCCTCGCGCAGATCATCGCCCGAGGGTTTGCCGGTGACCGCTTCGTCGCCGAAGACGCCCAGCACGTCATCGCGCAGCTGGAACGCGAGCCCGACGGGATGGCCGAAGGCCCGGAGGGCATCCATCTGGGCGGCGTCCGCGCCCGCGAGGGCGGCGCCGATCAGGAGCGGCTGCTGCACGCTGTACCGCGCCGACTTCATGGATGCGACGCGCAGGGCCCGGTCGGCGTGCCGGTCGTCGGGCTGGGTCACGAACGCCGACTCCTCGGCGATGTCGAGGAACTGTCCGAGGGTCACATCGCGCCGCATGAGCGAGTACTCGCGCCGGGCTCCCGCGGCGGCCGCGGCATCCGTCGCCTCGAGGCCTTCTTCGAAGAGGTCGTCGCTCCACGCGACGAGCAGATCGCCGAGCAGGATCGCGGCGGACCGCCCGAAGGATGCCGCGTCGCCGGCCCAGCCCGCATCCCGATGGCGACGCTCGAGCGCGCGGTGCGCCGAGGGGCGCCCGCGCCGCAGATCGGAGTTGTCGATCACATCGTCGTGGACGAGCGCTGCCGCGTGGAAGATCTCCAGGGCCGCGCCCGCCGCGAGGACGGCGTCATCGAGCGCGGAGCCGGGGCGCCGCTGGTCGGCGACCGCACGCCACCCGCCGACGCAGAAGCGTGCGCGGAGGCGCTTTCCGCCCGCGAGAGCGGCGGCGCCGGCGTCGATGAGCGCGGCCGCTTCGGGGCCCGAATCGGCCGATTCGACCCGCATCCCCTCGACGAAGCTCTCCAGTCGCTGGGAAACCGCTTCGATCAGGTGCACAGACGCGGTCACGGGCCTAGCCTAGTGATCCCAGCGGCGCGTAGACTTGTCGTTCTAGGGTGAAATCAAGGGGGACGAATGCCACTCTCCGAACAGGAGCAGCGTCTGCTCGACGAGATGGAGCGGCACCTGCTGCGCAACGACGCCGACGTCGTGAGCGCTCCGAGTGGTGCCCGCACACTCAGCTATCGAAACGTGGTCTACGGGACCATCCTCGTGCTCGTGGGACTCGGCGCCCTTGTCGTCGGTGTCTCCACACAGCTCATCTGGGTGGGCGTCATCGGATTCGTCCTCATGCTCGGCGGCGTGGTGCTCGCGGTGACTCCGATGCGCGGCGCCGCGACCAAGGAGAACGCCCGACCGGGCTCCACCGGTTCCCCTTCGCCCTCGCGCGCCGGGGCCTCCTTCATGGATCGCATGAACGACCGCTGGGACCGCCGCCAGGGCGGCGGCGACCGCTAGCACTTCCGCCAAGAACGCATCGACCCCCGGGTCGGTGCGTTTTTTCGTGCGCCCGCCGATCGTCGTGCGCTTCCTCCACCGTCGTGCGCCGCGCAAAGACGGCGTCGTGGGTGGGAACTTTCGCGATGGCGCCCGGAGAATCGTAGACGAGTGGAGGAAAGTGGAGTAAAGTGGGGCGCACCTCAGGGATGGGCCGGGAAGAGGGGGTGATGGCCGATGCTGTTGGGAACTCACACCCCCAAACTCGACGACAAAGGCCGCGTCATCCTTCCGGCCAAGTTCCGCGAGGACCTCGCCGGCGGCATCGTCGTCACGCGCGGCCAGGAGCGCTGCCTCTACGTGTTCAGCTCGGCCGAGTTCGAGTCGGTCCACGAGCGGATCCGCCAGGCGCCCCTCAGCAACAAGCAGGCCCGCGACTTCCTGCGCATGTTCCTCTCGGGCGCGAGCGCCGAGATGCCCGACAGCCAGAACCGCATCACCATCCCCGCACCCCTCCGGGCCTACGCGGGGCTCGAGAAGGACCTCGTCGTCACCGGCGTGGGCGCGCACGCCGAGATCTGGAACGCCGACGCATGGAACGACTACCTCGCGGGCAACGAGGAGAGCTACAGCGACATGGAGCAGGAGGTGATCCCGGGCCTCTTCTAGGCCCCCGATCGTGATCTCCAGCCGCTCCGCCCTGTCTCCACTTCCCCGGTGCCAGGTCAGAGAGCGGAGGGGGATCAGGATCGGGGGATCGGGCCCCGACATCATGAACCTCCGCGACATCCACACCCCGGTGCTGCTCGAGCGCTGCATCGAGCTGCTCGCCCCGGCCCTGGCACGCGATGCCGACCATTCCAACGACCCCGCCGTGCTGGTCGACGCGACCCTCGGCATGGGCGGGCACTCCGAAGCGTTCCTGCAGCGGTTCCCCGGCATCCACCTCGTCGGCCTGGACCGCGACGGGGACGCGCTGCGCATCGCGGGGGAGCGGCTCGCACCCTTCGGCGATCGCGTGACACTCGTGCATACCGTCTACGACGGCATCGCCGCCGCCGTCGAATCGGCCGGCTACGCCAAGGCCGACGCCGTGCTCTTCGACCTCGGCGTCTCCTCCCTGCAGCTGGATGTCGCGGACCGCGGTTTCGCGTACTCCCACGACGCGCCCCTCGACATGCGGATGGACCAGACCACTGGCAAGACCGCCGCGGATGTGCTCGCCACGTACAGCGAGGGGCAGCTGCGGGCGATCTTCGAGCGGTACGGCGAGGAGAAGCTCGCCGCGCGCTACGCGCGGGCCATCATCGCCGCCCGGCGTGAGGCCCCCCTCGAGCGCTCCGGAAGGCTGGTCGAGATCCTCCAGGCCGCGACGCCCGCGGCCGTACAGCGCGCCGGCCACCCCGCGAAGCGCGTGTTCCAGGCGCTGCGCATCGAGGTGAACGCCGAACTCACCGCAGTCCAGCACGCCATCCCGGCCGCGCTCGAGGTGCTGCCGGTGGGGGGACGCATCGTCGTGCTGTCGTACCAGTCGCTCGAGGATCGCATCGTCAAGCGGGCGCTGACGGCGGCCACGGCATCCACCGCCCCCGCAGGACTGCCGGTCGAACTCCCCGAACACGCCCCGCGGTTTCGCCTGCTCGTCAAGGGCGCAGAGCTCGCCGACGACGAAGAGCGCGTGCGCAACCCCCGCGCGACGCCCGTGCGGTTGCGCGCGGCCGAGAGGGTGAGGGATGCCGCGTGAGCACCGCCACCGCAGCAGTTCTCGCTCCGCGACCGGCGCCGTCGCGGCGGAGCCCGACGCGCCCGCTGCGCGCGGTCGTCGCCCCTGCCCGGCGACGGCGGCCGCGGCTGGCGTACGCCATCGTCGCCCTGGCGGGTGCGCTCGCCATCGCCGCCGGCCAGATGGGGTTGTCGATCGCGACGACCCAGGCTTCGTACGAGCTGGCGCAGCTGGGCCAGGACAAGCGGGAGCTCACATGGAAGAAGCAGGAGCTCTACGACGCGGTGGCCGGCCTCAGCTCACCGCAGTACCTGGCCGCCAATGCCGCCGCCCTCGGCATGGTGATCAACGCATCGCCGACGTATCTGCGCCTGAGCGACGGCGCCATCATCGGAACGAGCGAGGCGGCCGCGTCGACCTCGACCGTCGACGCCGTCGGACGCGGCGCGGTGGCCAACTCCCTGGTCGCCGACACTCCTCTGATCACATTGCCCGATGCCACGATTCAGGGCCTGCCCGTCGAGGCTCAGGTGCTGACCGACGGAACCATCCCGCCACCGCTGGCCGAGGGCCTTCCGACACCGACCACACGCTGACATGAGCACTCGAGCAACCAGAAGCCCGCGCCGCCGCACGGTGATCGCGCTCGGCGTCGTGCTCGCCATCCTTGTGGCGTTCATCGTGCGCCTCGTCGACATCCAGGTGGTGAACGCCCACGACCACGTCGCGAACTCGATGTCTCTGGGGCTGGGAGCATCCCGCACCCTCTACGGCACGCGGGGATCGATCGTCGACGAGACGGGCGTCGTGCTCGCCGGCAGCATCCTGCTCTACGACGGGGCACTCGACCCCTCGAACGTCGGCCCGGTCGAGCGGGAGGATGCCGGGGGCAAAGAAGCCCAGGTGCCGTGGGAGGAGACCTCGGCGGAGATCGCGGGGATCACGGGCCAGACGCCCGAGGAGATCCGCCAGATCGTCTCCGACGCGAAGACCGTCAACCCGGACTCGCAGTGGGCCCTGCTGAAGCGGGGGCTCACGACCGAGCAGTACCGCGCCCTGGCCGACCTCGATCTGCCGTTCCTCTCCTTCACGCCGCATCCGGCGCGCACCTATCCGGACGGTGCCGTCGGCGGCAACCTCGTCGGGTTCGTCGGCTCCGACGGCGACGCCCTCGCCGGCCTCGAGAAGACCGAGAACGACTGCCTCTCGACCAAGGACGGGCACGAGGCCTACTCGGTCGGCAAGGACGGCGTCGTCATTCCCGGAACGCTCCGATCGCAGCCAGCCACCGACGGCGGCACGCTGCAGCTCACGATCAACCGCGACCTTGAGTGGTACCTGCAGCAGCTGATCGCCGAAGAGGTGCAGAATCAGGCCGCCCAGCGCGGCACGGTCTTCGTGGTCGAGGTGGCGACCGGCAAGGTGCGCGCGGCGGCCGAGTACCCGACGGTGGACCCGAACAACGTGGATGCCTCCGAGCCCGACGACCGCGGCAGCCGCATCTTCACCACCGTCTTCGAGCCGGGATCGACCTTCAAGGCGATCACCGCGGCGACGCTGCTCGAGGAGGGCGCCGCCACCCCGCTGACGACTCAGGTCGCCTCGAGCTCGGAGACGTTCCCCAACGGCGCACGCATCAACGACGCGTTCACGCACCCCGCCTACAACTACACGCTCGCCGGGGCCCTCATCGATTCCTCCAACGTCGCGCTCTCGAAGTTCGGCACGATGGTCTCGCCCGAGGTGCGCCACGACTACCTCGCCCGCTTCGGCGTCGGCAAGCCGACCGACATCGGATTCCTCGGCGAAGAGCCCGGCGAACTCCACCCCGTGTCGGAGTGGGACAACCAGACCCTCTACACGACGACCTTCGGCCAGGCGTTCACCGTCACCGTGCCGCAGGTCGCGAGCGCGTACCAGACCATCGCGAACGGCGGCATCCGCATGCCCCTCACGCTCGTCGAGGGCTGCACGAAGGCCGACGGCACCGTCGAGGCACCCGAACTGCCCGGGCCCGAGCGGATCGTGAGCGAGGCGACGGCCGACACGACCGCCCTCATGATCGAGAACGTCGCCGTGCAGGGCGGGCTCTCCAAGGTCATCGCGGTTCCCGGCTACCGCATCGCGGCGAAGACGGGAACGGCCCAGAAGTACGACCCCGCCACCGGCGGCTACAAGGCGGGCGTGTACTACACCTCGATGGTCGGGTTCGCGCCCGCCGACGACCCCGAGTACGTGGTCATGGTCACCCTCGACGAGCCCACTAGGGTAACCTCGTCTGCGGCCACCGCGCCGGCATTCCAGAAGGCGATGACGCAGGTGCTCAAGACGTACCGCGTGATGCCGTCGTCGTCGGCGGAGCCCGAACTTCTTCCCAAGTACCAGTAGCCGCAGCGCTCACCCGCGCACCCGGAGGATCGCACGAATGATCGCGATGACGCTCGCCGAGATCGCCCAGGTGACGGGGGGAACGCTCTCGACGGCGCGCGGTGACGGCCCGGGCACCGTCGTGGACGGCACGGTCGACACCGACTCGCGCAACATCTCGGAGGGTGGCATCTTCGTCGCCAAGCCCGGTGCCGAGACCGATGGGCACCTCTTCGTCGCGACGGCTGTCGCGGCCGGGGCCGCCCTCGCCCTGGTGCAGCGCCCGGTCGACGCGGATGTCTCGCAGATCATCGTTCCCGACGTCGTGGCCGCCCTCGCCGACCTCGCCCGCGAGGTGGTGGCCCGGGTGCGGTCCCGTGGCGACCTTCGCATCGTCGGCATCACCGGCTCGAACGGCAAGACCACGACGAAGAACCTGCTGGCCCGCATCCTCGCCGACGAGGGCGAGACGATCGCGCCGGTCGCCTCGTTCAACAACGAGGTGGGCGCCCCGCTCACGATGCTGCGGGTGACGTCGTCGACCCGCTTCCTCGTGAGCGAGTTCGGGGCGAGCGCCCCGGGCGAGATCGCCCGGCTCGCCGGGCTCGTGAATCCCGACATCGGCGTCGTGCTCATGGTGGGCATGGCGCACGCCGGCGGCTTCGGCGGCATCGAGGCGACCGTGCGCGCCAAGGAGGAGCTCGTCCGCGCCGTGCGGCCCGGCGGCCTGGCGGTGCTCAATGCGGACGACTCGCGCGTCGCGACGATGGCGGATGCCGCCGCCGAGCGCGGCGTCGCGGTGCGCTGGTTCGGCCTCGGGGATGCCGCGGAGGTGCGGGCGTCCGATGTCGATGTCTCCGCCGACGGCACGGCGTGCCGCGTCACGGCGGACGAGGCATCCGCTGCTCTGCGGCTCAAGGTCCTCGGCGCGCACCACGTGATGAACGCCCTCGCCGCGATCGCCGCCGCGACCGCCCTCGGCGTGAGTCTCGAACACTGCATCGCACGGCTCGAGACCGTCGAGATCGCCGAGCGCTGGCGCATGCAGCCGATGGGCTCCGCGAGCGTGCGCATCATCAATGACGCCTACAACGCGAGCCCCGACTCGATGGCCGCGGCGCTGCGCACCCTCGCGCAGATCGTCGGTCCCGGCGAGCGCTCCGTCGCCGTGCTCGGCGCGATGAGCGAGCTGGGGGAGTACGCCGAAGACGAGCACGACCGCATCGGCCTGCTCGCGGTGCGGCTCGGCATCCAGCGCATCGTCGTCGTCGGCACCGGGGCGCGTCGCATGTTCCTCGAGGCGGTGGCGCAGGGATCGTGGGACGGCGAGGCCGTGTTCTTCCCCGACGCCGACGCGGCGTTCGAGTACCTCCGGGGCGAGCTGCGCGACGGCGACCGGGTGCTGGTGAAGTCCTCGAACTCCGCGGGTCTGCGGCACCTCGGCGATCGTCTGGGAGACTGGTTCTCGTGAGATCACTCCTGATGGCGGCGGCGATCTCCCTTTCGTTCACGCTTTTCCTCACCCCCGTCTTCCTCCGCCTCTTTCGCAAGTGGGGGTGGGGACAGGTCATCCGCACCCCCGAGGCGATCGAGAACCCGAGCCACGGCGAGAAGCGCGGCACGCCCACCATGGGCGGCACCATCTTCATCGCGGGGACGGTCGTCGGCTATCTCGTCGGCGGCTACATGGGCAACAATCCGCCGACGATCTCGGGGTGGCTCGTCGTCTGGATGATGGTGGGCTTCGGGGCCGTCGGCTTCATCGACGACTTCATGAAGGTGAGGAGCCAGCGCAGCCTCGGACTGTCGGGCTGGCGCAAGATCCTGGGCCAGGTGCTCGTCGCGGTGCCTTTCGGCATCGCGGCACTGAACCCGGCCTTCCGCGACGCGGCGGGAGAAACGCCCGCATCGCCCTACGTCTCGATCTTCCGCGACGTGCCCGCGCTGGGCTTCATGTCGCTCGGACTGATCGTCGGCTGGATCCTCTACCTGCTGTGGATCACCTTCATCGGGGTCGCCTTCTCGAACAGCGTCAACGTGACCGACGGGCTCGACGGCCTCGCCGCCGGGGCCGGGATCTTCGTCGTCGGCGCCTACAGCCTCATCGCCTTCTGGCAGTTCCAGCAGGTCTGCACGGGCGAGGGACTGGCACCCGCGCTGCAGCCCGCCTGCTACAACACCCGGGACCCCTTCGACCTGGCGATCGTCTCGGCGGCGTTCATCGGCGCCCTCGTCGGGTTCTTGTGGTGGAACGCGCCGAAGGCGAACGTCTTCATGGGGGATGTCGGTTCGATGTCGATCGGCGGCGTCATCGCCGCGATGGCCATCCTGACCCGCACCGAGCTGCTCGCGGTGCTCGTCGCCGGTGTCTTCGTGATCGCCCCGGGCTCGGTCATCCTGCAGCGCGTCTACTTCAAGCTCACCCGCGGCAAGCGGCTGTTCCTGATGAGCCCCCTGCACCACCACCTCGAGATGCGGGGGTGGCCCGAGATCACGATCGTCGTGCGCATGTGGATCATCGCCGGCATGCTCGCGATCTCGGGCATCGGCCTCTTCTACGTCGAATGGCTCTCCCGCACGTGACCGATTCCCGCCTCGATGCGCTCACGAGCTGGCACGCGGACTGGAAGGGGCTGCGGGTCGTCGTGCTCGGGCTCTCGGTCACGGGCTTCTCGGTCGCCGACACCCTCGGGGAGCTCGGTGCCGATGTGCTGGTCGTCACCGAGCGCGCCGACGAGGAGTACGCGCGCCTGCTGCCCGTGATCGGCGTGGGGCTGTGGGAGGGCTCGCTCGACACGGTGCCCGACGCCCTCGTTGCGCACCGGCCCGAGGTTGTCATCGCGTCACCGGGCTTCGCCCCCGGCCATCCCGTCATCGCGTGGGCGCGGGATGCCGGCATCCCGCTGTGGGGCGACGTCGAGCTGGCCTGGCGGCTGCGCGACAAAGTGGTCGGGGCCGACGGGGAACCCGCCGCATGGATCCTCGTCACGGGCACCAACGGCAAGACCACGACAACGCGGCTCGCCGCCGCGATGCTCGCCGCCGGCGGCCTGCGCGCCGCGCCGTGCGGCAACATCGGCGTGCCGGTGCTCGATGCGGTCCGCGATCCCACGGGCTTCGACGCGCTCGTCGTGGAGCTCTCCAGCCACCAGCTCTGGTATCTCGGCCTCTCGGATGCGGCGGGGCAGCCGTCGCCGCACGCGAGCGTGTGTCTGAACCTCGCCGATGACCACCTGGTGTGGCACGGGTCTTTCGAGGCATACCGCGACGCCAAAGCGGTGGTCTACCGGCACACGCGGATCGCGTGCGTCTACAACAAGGCGGATGTCGCGACCCGCACCATGGTCGAAGAGGCCGAGGTCATCGAGGGCGCGCGCGCGATCGGGTTCGATCTCGGCGTGCCGGGCCCGAGCGACGTCGGCCTCGTCGACGGCATCCTCGTCGACCGCGCGTTCCTCGAGGAACGCGCCCGCTCCGCTCTCGAGCTGACCACGCTCGCCGACCTCGCCGCGCACGGGCTGGCCGCGCCGCACATCGTGTCGAACATCCTCGCCGCCAGTGCCCTCGTGCGCGCCCTCGGCGTCGAGCCGGCGGCGATCCGCACCGCCCTCGAGGGCTTCCGGCTCGACCCGCACCGCATCGAGGTCGTGGGCACCGCGCGGGGCGTCGTGTGGGTGGATGACTCTAAGGCGACGAACCCGCACGCCGCGGCATCCTCCCTCGCCGCCTTCCCCGGCGCCGTCTGGGTCGTCGGCGGTCAGTTGAAGGGCGTCGACATCGCCGACCTCGTCGTGAGCCGGGGGGCGGGCGCGAAGGCCGCGATCGTGATCGGCGTCGAACGTGGCGAGGTCGTCGCGGCGTTCGCGCGACACGCGCCCGGGGTTCCGCTCTTCGAGGTCGACCACGATGAGACTGGAGACGTCATGGCCCGGGTCGTCGAACTTGCGGCGGAGATCGTGCGTGACGGGGACGTCGTACTGCTCGCCCCCGCCGCCGCGTCCTTCGACCAGTTCACCGACTACGGCGATCGCGGCCGCCGGTTCGCCGGGGCCGTGCGCAAGTGGATCGAGAAGGGGGCTGCGGATGGCGATGTCGCAGAACCCGACGAACAAACCCCGCGCGACGGCGGCGCCTGAGGCCTCGCCCAAGCGCGGTCTGGCGGCCCGCGTGTCGCTGGGCCGGGTATTCGCCCCGGTTCCCAGCGAGTTTC
>NZ_DATMIO010000227.1:0-33378 GCF_035554235.1 Microbacterium sp.
CGAGCATGCGATGCACGCCGAACGACCGGCCGAGATCGGCGGGGTGGGAGGAGGCGGTGATGAGCGAGTCGCGAGGCGCCGTTCGGATGCCTTTGCCGATGCGATCCGCGGTCAGCACCGCGGTGATCGCCGCGAACCCCGAGGCGAACAGCAGTCCGACGCGCGCGATCGCCGAGAGTCCGTAGCCGATGAACGCGATCCATTTGGGCTGATCCGACCGGTCGGAGGCATATCCGCTCGCGATCCGCACCAGAGCGCTGACGCCCTGGTACAGCCCGTCGAGGAACCCGTACGCGATCGTCGAGAGCGTGAGGACCCCGGTGATGTACAGCGGCAGGATGGCGGCGACCGACTCCGACGAGATGTCGGTCAGCATCGACACGATGCCGAGCGTGATCACCGTCGACGACACCGTGCGGCCGCCGGCGCGGCCCCGACGGGACGTCTTCTCGCCCGGAGCGCTCTTGTCGGGGGCGCTCTTGTCGGGCTCCGGGCTACCGGTCAGCGAGATGTACACGTACCTAGCTTGCCCGGAAGACGCCGTAGATGGCGTATACCGTGCCCGTGCCGGACGAGGGTGAGAAGCTGAGCGCCAGCGACTCGTAGGGGCCGGCGTAGGAAACGCCCTCCGCAGAGCCCTCCGCCGCAGCACTCAGCCCCAGCGATGCCCACGCTGCGCGGAAATGCGCCTGGATCTCCTCTTGCGACGCGTTCGTGCGCGCCACGAGGGCGACCTGCATCGTGTCGCCTTCCGCCGCGATCGAGCTGTTCAGCACATCCGAGCCGGGCATGGGTCCCATGATGTCGGCCGGGAACCCCGCGACGAGTTCGTTGTCGCTCGATGCCGATGCGGGAAACGGAGCGGCGATCAGCGGTTCGGCCGGGGCGAGGGAGGGCAGCCGGATTCCTGAGGACTCCGACGGCGGCAGAACCTCGCTCCCCGTGGTCGGCGTCGCCCCAGGGACGGGGCCCTGCGTCGGGCTCGAGGCGACGGGGGTGGCGGCGACGTCGTCGGCACCGCGATTGGGCGATCCGAGGAACAGCCAGGCCGCGATGATCAGTCCGACGACGACGAGAGAACCCACGACGATCATCACGCGCAGCATCGCCGGCGTGAGCAAGGGCCGGCCGGCCTCAGGTGGCGTGCTCACGAGTCCCCTCCGGCCCGAAGCGGCACGGACATCGCGGTCTGCGAAGCAACGCGCGTCCTTCCGTCGACGACACCGCCGCCGGGCGTGGCGTCTTGCTCTGCCCTCGTGCGGCCGCGCGAACCCGCGCGCGCCGAGACTCGTCCCCCATGACACATGACATGCTCCCCAAAGCAATGCGAACAACCGCAGTCGCCCGCTCCCCAAGATCCCACTCGTGCCGAACCCCATAGCCGACACCGGTCTTCGTCCCACCGAAGACCTGGATCACCCCCACTTTACCTGTGCGCCCCGTGATTTGAAATGGTGAGCACCGTAATCCCCGTGGCACGCCGACGGCGACCGGTCGTGAGACCGGTCGCCGCGGCATCCGATGCTGCTCCCTGATCACCCTCTCCCAGAGTGATCAGGCGGGAATGAGCGCGGGCGCCTCCACTATGGTGGCGGCTGTGGGGGTCAGCGCGACCGGGAAACCCGTGCGCATCGGAGTCGGTTCCGTCGCCCTGCGGGCGAGGAGGTAGCGGTCGAACTCGGCGTCGTCGTCGAGGTCGACGAATCGGCGCCCGGCGGCGTCCTTCGGGCTCGCCGGGCCGCGGTCCGGGACGGCAGGACCGGGCTGCGTGAATCCGGAGACCTCGTCGAAGACGTCGACGTAGACCTCGGCCTGCGGGCGCCAGTCGAGCTGCGACGCGACGCGTTCACGCGCCTTGCGGCCGAGCGCGAGGCGCAGTTCGGGGTCGTCGATCAGCTTCTCGACGGCATCCGCGAACGCCGGGATATCGCTCGAGGGCGCGTAGATCAGCGCATCGCCGCCCGAAACGCGCGTCTCCAGAAGATCGAACGAGACGGCGGGCAGCCCGTAGGACATGTACTCCATCGTCTTGTTCATCGTCGAGAGATTGTTCAGCGGCGTGGCCAGGTCGGGGCAGAGTCCGATGTCGGCGCGGCTCAGGTACTCGGCGATCGCAGCGCGATCGACCCGACCCGTGAACGTGACGTGGTCGTCGAGACCGAGGTCGGTCGCCTGCTTCTTCAGATCGTCGAGGCAGTCGCCGAATCCGAGCAGCGTCGCGGTCACGTTCGTGCGGCCGCGGCGGTGCACGAGCTCGTCGACGACGAGCAGAACCTGATCGACGCCGTCCTGCGGTCCCATGATGCCGAGGTACACCAGCTCGATGCCGTCCTCAGGGCGCGGATTCGCGGGGTAGATCGGCCGCATCTGCTGGGTGTCGGGGCCGCTTCGGACCACCGAGACGTGTTCCGGCTGGCGACCACCACGCCTCACGGCGACCGACTTGTACGACTCGTTGGTCGAGATGATCCGGTCGGCGGCCCGGAACGAGCGGCGCTCGAGCCAGCGCAGTCCGGCGAGCTCCATGCGCTTGAGCAGGCCGTCCGGCTCGCCGAAGCGCGAGACGAACAGTTCGGGATTCAGGTCGTGGTGGTCGAAGACGAACTTCACACCGCGCGGGCGCCACAGCCGGGCGAGCGCCCAGTAGGTGTCGGGCGGATTGCACGCCTGGATGATGTCGAAGGGACGGTCCTTCCAGACCTTCAGCGAAAGCAGCGCGGTGCGCACCCAGCTGTACGCGAACTCCCACGCGAAGCCCAGCAGGCCCTCCGCATCCGGCGCCGGGTCGTACTTGTAGATGTCGACGCCGTCGATGTGCTGCCGCGCGGGATCGCCGGGGCCCTTCGGGCAGATCACGCTGACGTGGTAGCCGCGGGCGATGAGCGCCTGGCACTCCAGCCAGACCCGCCGATCGAGCGGGACGGGCAGGTTCTGCACGATGATCAGGACGTGCGGAGCCGATCCACGGATGCTCCCGCGCTTCCGTGCTGCCGCACCTTCGGTCGGGACAGCCGATGTCCCGCTCATGATGATTGCCATTCAGTACGCACCTTTCGGGGTGACCATGACCTTGGCGGTACGCCACATGATCATGAGGTCCGTCATGACGGACCAGTTCTCGACGTATCGGAGGTCCAGGCGGATGCTCTCGTCCCATGACAGGTCGCTGCGTCCGCTCACCTGCCAAAGGCCGGTGATTCCGGGCTTGATGTAGAGGCGGCGATAGACGGTGCCGTCGTACGCGGTCACCTCGCTGGGCAGCGGCGGGCGCGGACCCACAACGCTCATCTCGCCGCGGAGCACGTTCCAGAACTGCGGAAGCTCATCGAGCGAGAACTTGCGCAGGACGGCGCCGACGCGCGTGATGCGAGGGTCCCGCTTCAGCTTGAACAGCGGACCGGCCCCCTCGTTCTGGGCGCGGAGCGCGTCGAGCTCGGTTTCCGCCGTCGTGCGCATCGTGCGGAATTTGAGGATGCCGAACTCGCGGCCATCGCGGCCGACCCGGGTCTGCCGGAAGAACGCCGGCCCCCGATCGTCCAGCTTGATCAGCAGCGCGATGACGGGTGTCGCGAGCGCGATCGGAATCAGGGCGAGCGCGGCGACGGCGATGTCCATGGCGCGCTTGAGCAGGTGGATGCCGCCTTCGAACTCCGGGATCTGCACATGGATGAGCGGCAGCCCGTCCATCGGCCGGAGCGAGAGTCGGGGCCCTGCCACATCGGTCAGGCGGCTGGAGAGGATCAGCTCAGAAGCGGTGCCCTCGAGGTCCCAGCTGAGGCGCTTGATGAAGTCGGGGTCACCGGCTGGCCGGCTCGCGACGATGATGCTGTCCGCCCCGAGTTCGCGGGCGTGCACGGCGACGGAGTCGATGGTGCCGACCACCGGATACGCGCGTCCGTCTACGATCAGGCCGTCCGCCATCGGCTCGGTGGTCGCGGCGCCCACGACGATGTATCCGCGATTGCCGGCGCGCTCGAGGCTGCGGATGACGTACTCGATGTCATCGTTCGTGCCGGCGATGATGGTGCGTGTCGCGTAGCGGCCGAAGGCGCGCTGGCCCAGGAGCCACTTGCGCCAGATCCAGCGCCCCACGAGGAGAGCGAACAGCCCGACCGGAAGCGTGGCGAACAGCTGCACGCGCACGTCCTGCCACTGGAAGGCGATGAACAGCAGCGCGAGAAGGCCGAACGCGAGCCCGGTGGCGTGCGCGACGCGCTTGTACTCCGTCGCCCCCACTCCGACGGCGTCGGTGGTGCGGGTGCGAAAGAGCGCGAGCGCGAGCAGCCACACCGGCGCCGTCAGAGCGGTCACGCGGGCGGCGTGGACCAGCTCTGCGGCGCCGGCGGGTGCCATGAGGACGTCGAGCACGCCCGCGAGGGCGGTCACGGTCACGACGATCGCGGCATCCGTCAGCGAAAGACGGCGCGCGTAGCGGCGTTCCCACATCCGGCGTCGCTCGAGGGCCGGCTGGATGCGCGGCGCTACTGTCGTCGAAAGCGATTCGCTGACGGCGCGTGGCGCGGCGATCGGCCGGAAGATGCTGATCGGATCAGCAATGACTCCCGAAGCCGTCCCGACATCGATAGCGGTCACCGCGTATCAGCGGCATGACGCACGCACGAAAACTCGTCCCCAATTAACATGTGTTCCCCAACACAGTGACGAGACTCAACCCCAGTTGTGTCTCTTCCCCAGTACGTGAACCGAGTGGCCCCAGCCACCCGAAACCGAAGACATCCCACATGTCTCGGTCACGCGAGAATGACTCTACATGCAGACGCGCGATCTGGGAAGTTTCAGTTTCCGAGATTTTCGGCACGGCGAAAGAAGGGCCGCCAGCGCCCAGCGCTCAGGGTGTTGATGCCGCACTCGAGACGTCGCGCGCGGCGTGTCGCCACGACGCACAACGCCGCCGACGGGTGCTCGTAGTACTGCGGCCGCTACGCCGTGCCCTTCGCGGCGGCCGCGGAGTCGTCGGATCCATCGGTCTCAGCAGCCTTGTCCGCCTTGCCCGTCTCTTCTGTCTCGGAGTCGGCGCGCTGGGCGTGACCGGAGTCGAAGTGCTCGGCGACCAGCATGATTCCGCCCGACGAGCTCGCGGAGTTCGCCAGCTCCTCGACCCACTCCCGGCTCAGCAGCGGAGCCTCCGGCTCGTCGAAGACGAAGCGAAGAGGGATGGACGGGTGCAGCCACAGCGTGCTGCGCCCGCGTGGCTGATCCTCGGGATGGCGCCAAGAGACCGTGAAGCTCTCCCCACGGCGCAGCTTGGTCGCGATGACGACCTTGAGGTGCGCGAGCGCCCGGTCCTCGATATGGATGGGCGTCGCCGACCCGCCGTAGTAGATGGTTCCCACGTGATCCACAGTAGTGGCGGCGCCCCAATATGCCGCGCCGACGCAGGTGTCAAGGGCTCCCGCCCGGCGACGCCTGCCGCATAGCGTGAGTGCTCAGGAGGTTCACCGACCATGGCCAAGACCGACACCAGCTCCCCGACCACGACACGCTCCGCTCCGGGAGGCAAGGGAGTGAAGACGACCCGCCGGCAGAACGCCGAGAAGGGTTTCGTCGCGTCCAAGCAGCTCGATGAGAAGCTCCAGGCGGTGCTCGTGGATCTGCTGGAGCTGCAGATGCAGGGCAAGCAGGCGCACTGGAACGTCGTCGGTCGCAATTTCCGCGACACCCACCGGCAGCTGGATGACATCATCGCGGCCGCTCGCGAGTTCAGCGACACCGTGGCGGAGCGCATGCGCGCGCTCCACGCCGTGCCCGACGGCCGCAGCGACACGGTCGCCGATACCACCACGTTGCCCGAGTACCCGCAGGGCGAGATCGACACCAGCGAGACGGTCGATCTCATCACCGTGCGGCTCGAAGCGACGGTCGCGACCATTCGCGGAGTGCACGACGACGTCGACGAAGAGGATCCGACGAGCGCCGACATCCTGCACTCCATCATCGAAAAGCTCGAGCAGTTCGCGTGGATGGTCAGTGCAGAGAATCGCTCGCCGGCGAACCGCACCTGACCTTCATCGGCCGACGAGGCCGATGAACGCGTCGAGGCCCATGCCGTAGTCGATGCGAATGGTCGGCAGAGCGAGCTTGTCGGTGCCGATCCGCACATACCCGGGCTCGATGGTGCGCGCCATGGTGAAACCCGCCTGCGCGACGCCCTGCTTCGCGGTGTCGCTGTAATCCCCGAAGGGGTACGCCATCACCTCCTTCACCCCGAGCACTCCGGCAGAGGCCACGAGGTCGGCCGCGATCTCGTCCGCGGTCCAGTTCACCATCCGGCCGTCGCCGTTATCGCCGCCCTGATGCATGTCATGGGTGTGCGAACGCCGCAACACGTACGGTGAGGGCGCGGGATCCTGCCGGTACGCCGTGATCATGAAGGATGTCGCGAGCACCTTGTGCGCGTCGATCACGGGCACCGCGAGGTCGAACCACGTCTGATCGGCGTCATCGTCGGTGACGATCGCCGAGCGCGCGGGGAGGAAGAGCCGGCCGTCGATGAAGGCGCTGAGTTCGTCCCATGTCGGCAGGTAGAACTGCTGCTGAGCGAGGTAGGCCATGTGGGCATCGAAGTCGCCGATGTACGCGTAGTTGCCACGCAGCCAGCCGCTCTCCCCCTCGGGACGCGTCGTGAACTGGTGGTACATCAGGATGGGCACCCCGACGTCGGCGGCCGCGACCCCCTGAGGGCTCTTCCACGCGCCGTACAGGGTGATCTGCCGATCGGTGCAGACGACGGCATCCGCTCCGTTGATGCGCGACGCTTGCGCGAAGGCGGCGGCATCCTGCGGTGAGGGATACCACCCCGCGAACACCGCTCCCTCCCTCATGGGGATCGGGAGATGCGCGTAGAGAAGTCCCCGCTGTTCGAGCACGGGGGCATCGAGTATCGCCTCGCCGGCGAAGCTCACCACGCAGGCATTCGCATCCCCGCTGTCGGCGAGCAGTCGCTCGGCGGGGGTGAGCGGTGTGGGCGTCGGCGTGGGTGTCGTGTCGCGGGTCGGTGCGGGGGACATGGATGCCGTCGGCGAATTCGTCCCCGCCGACCGCTGGAGGACCGCGATCACGGCGATCGTGCTCGCGATCGCGCCGACGATCGCCGCTGTGCAGACCACGAACAGCAACCTGCGGGACGCGGGCGCGCGCCCGCGTGGCCGCGTGGCACGTCGCGTGTTCCGCCCGCGCCCACCCCGCATGTCGATCGCCCCCACTTCGACCCGGTTCGCACCCCCGTGCGAGCCGTCATGCGGATCTTATTCCGAAGGGGTCGGGGGAACCGGCAGCCGGATCGGGCCGTCGCCACATCCGAGGGCTGGGCGGTCGACCCAGGTGCAATCCGGCACGCATTGATCGACAATTGAGGTGCGTTGTTTCGCGTGTCGGCGTCTCACATGCACCGGCGCGATCAGGTCGGTTCGAGATGTGGGAGGGCTGCCATGGGCAAGTTCATCTACGACTCGCTCGTGAAGGTCGACTTCGAGGATCGATTGCTCGCCCACCTGCAGCTGGTGATCGGCGCGAAGATGCGCCGCGGCGAGTCTTTCCACTTCACATGGAAGGACGATCCGAGCATCGGGGATGGGCGGACGACGGTGTGGATCCACCCCCGCTGTGCCATCGTGTACAAGTTCTACGGAAGCAAGAAACCGGCGATCAATCGAGCCTGGATCGACGCGCTGGTCTTCACCGCCAACTCGCCGACGGGCCTGTACGCGGTGCCGGAGCCCCCGGAATACGACAGCGACGGGAGCGAACGACATGAAGTCGATCGGCATTCGCTGCGCAGCTGACTTCCCTCCGGCGAGCGGTGCGGGTCGCGGGCGACGTGACGCGCAGGCCCCCGCGCGGTAGCGTTTTCGTGACGCAGGGAGTGTGCAATGAATGAGTCTTTCGCCGCGGCGATGGAGACGCTCGAGCGCACCCCTGACCGTCCCGAGGTCTTCTGCGACGCGTTCATCGGCGTGTTTCCGGTATCCGGTGCGTCCGTCTCTACGATCGGAGACGTCCTCGGCACCGAGACGCTCGCTGCCAGTGATCGACGGGCCGCGCGACTGGACGAACTGCAGTTCGACCTCGGCGAGGGTCCGTGCTGGGACGCCATGCGCTCGGCGCGTCCCGTTCTGGCGCCCGACGTGCAGGGCACGGGTCGCACCCGATGGCCCAGCTTCTCGGCATCGCTTCGCGACCAGAGGGTGAGCTCCGTTTTCGCGTTCCCGCTCGTGGTGGGCCCGTTGCGCTTCGGAGCGATCGACCTCTACGCGTCGGATCCCGTGCACTTCGGGGCCACCCAGACCCGGCAGGCCGGGGCGATGGCCGACGTCATCAGTCGTCACGTGCTTCGTCAGGCGCTGTCGTCGGTCGCGGAGGGCGCCGACGACGGCGGCAATGCGTACTCGCGCCGCCTGATCCACCAGGCGTCCGGAATGGTGCTCGCCCAGATCGACGTGTCGGCGGATGACGCCCGGCTCGTCATCCAAGGCCACGCGTTCGCGGCGGGTCGCCCGATGATGGAGATCGCCCAGGACATCCTCGACGGTCGCCTGCGCTTCGCGCGACTGGGCAGTCGGATCGAGGTGGTCCAATGACCAATCAGACCCGCGAGCGGGCGCTGCTCGAGACGTTCGCCCGGCTCGCCGACACGCTGGTCGATGACTACGACGTGGTCGAACTGCTGCAGATGCTCGTGGAGACCTGCCGGGACACGCTCGATATGACCGCCGCCGGCATCCTCCTCGCCGATGGTCGGGGTGAGCTCGAGGTCGTCGCCTCGACGAGCGAATCCAGCCGGCTCGTGGAAGTGATGCAGCTCAGCGCCGAGGCCGGGCCATGCGTCGAGAGCTACCGAAGCGGGCGGCGCGTGTCGGTGCCGGACATCGAGTCGTCGCCCCCCGAGTGGGCGCAGTTCAGGGCCAGTGCGCTCACCCAGGGGTTTCGAGCGGTGGACGCACTTCCGCTGCGACTGCGCGAGTCGACGATCGGGACTCTCAACCTCCTGCGGTCTGAACCCGGCCCCGCGCCCGAGGAGGACGTCACCGCGGCACAGGCCTTCGCGGACGTCGCGACCATCGGCATCCTGCACGAACGGTCCATCCGCGAGAGTGTGATCCTCTCGGAGCAGCTGCAGGCCGCGCTGAGCAGCCGGATCGTCATCGAGCAAGCGAAGGGGGTCGTTGCGCACACCCGCGGGGTCTCCATCGACGAGGCGTTCACGGTGATCCGCGACTATGCGAGATCGCACCGCCTCGGCCTGAGCCTTGTCGCAGCCCAGCTCGTCGATCGCACCCTCACCCTGTAGCTCTGCCTCGATGCCCTCTGGTGGTCACACGGCGCTGAGCGCCTTGGACTTCAGCGAGTCGTACTCGGCCTGCGTGATCGCACCGGAGTCGAGCAGCTTCTTGGCCGACTCGATCTCGGCGGCCGGCGAAGACGACGATCCGGCGACGTCGCGGATGTAGCTGTTCGTCTGCGCCTGAGCCGCCTCCGCTTCGGCCCGCTGGCGTTCTCCCATGCTCCTGCCGCGCGCGATGAGGTAGATGATCGCTGCGAGGAAGGGAACGAGGATCAGGAAGATGACCCAGAGCGCCTTCGCGCCTCCGCCCAGAGTGTGGTCGCGGAAGATGTCGATGAAGATCGTGATGAAGATCCAGATGCACGCCACAGCGATGTAGAACCAGAAGACCCAGACCAAGAAGTCCCAAATGCTCATGATGACCAACCTTTTCTTTAGGCGGTTGCGCGATCGCCCCCGACGAGTGAGTCAAAGTTAGCGGCAGGGTCGACAGGCGAGCATCATGCAGATCGCGTGACCCGGGTGGATACCGCCCCGTTGTCGCACGCCACGGACGCCCCTATCATTCAGGTGTGAGCGGCCCCCGGGCTGTACCAGCTGCGGCGCCCTCGATGGATGCACCAATGCTCGATGCAAAGCTCAGCGCTCCTGCGCCACGGGCCGGCTTCATCGATCGGGCCGACATCATCGACAGCGCTCGGGATGGCGCGCGCCGCATCGTGGCCGTTACCGCCCCGGCCGGCTACGGCAAGACGAGCCTGCTCGCGCAATGGGCGGTCTTCGAAGACCGCCCCGTCGCGTGGGTCTCACTGGATCGGTTCGACGATGATCCGGTGACTCTTCTCGCGCTGCTCGCATCCGCCTACGTTCGGGCGACGGGGTCCGACCCGGCCGTCATCGCCGACATGCGCGTTCACGCGGTGGCCACCCTCGGCCGGGCTGCTCCTCGCCTGGCCTCGGCGCTGCGCGCGAGTCCGCGACCGTTCGTGCTCATGGTCGACGACCTCCATGTACTGACGTCTCCCGCGTGCCACGATGTGCTGGGCGTCGTTCTGGCCGGCATTCCGGAGGGGTCCCAGTTCGTCACGGCGAGCCGCGCGGCGCAGCCGCACGCCACCCGGAGCCGGGTTTCGGGAGACCTTCGCGAGGTCGGGGTGGAGGACCTCGCGCTCGATGTAGAGGGGGCGCGACAGATCTTCCGCCTCGCGAAGGTGCCGGTGACGCCGGACTTGTTGCAGGCCGTCACGGAGCGGACCGAGGGCTGGCCCGTCGGCCTGCACCTTGCCGCCTTGATCGCGCGCGACACCCGTGAGCCTTCGGCCGTCATCGTCGGCGATGACCGATATGTTGCGGACTACCTCTACCGCGAGTCCTTCGCCGTTCTCGCACCCGACATTCAGCTGTTCCTCCGTCGCACCTCCATGCTGGAGCGGTTCTCCGATGAGCTCTGCCGAGCCGTGCTGGGGGAGGAGACGGCGATTCGGCTGAGCGAGCTGGAGAGTTCCAACGTCTTCCTGATCCCGCAGGATCGGACCCGCTCGTGGTATCGGTTCCACCCGCTCTACCGCGAGTTCCTGCAGGGCGAACTTCGTCGCGAGGAACCGGATGTGAGTGCAGGGCTGCACTCTCGCGCGGCCGACTGGTACGAGTCGCACGACGTGCCTGCGATGGCGATCGATCACCTGCTCCAGACGGGTGATCGCGCCCGGGCGGGGGCACTGATCGCCCGGCTTGCGCTGTCGACCTACCAGGCAGGCGAGATGGTCACGCTGCAACGGTGGCTCACGGCCCTGGGCGATCGGGCGATCCAGGAGTGCCCGACCCTTGGGGTGGTGTCGGGATGGATGGCGGTGCACTCCGGGCACGCCGCCGAGGCCGACCGCTGGGCCGCCGGTCTCGAGACGGCCACATTCGACGGCACTCCGGCGGATGGCACGGCCTCGTTCCCTTCGGCGAGGGCGATGCTCCGCTCGGCGATGTGCGCGCTGGGGCCGGAGCAGATGCTGGCCGACGCCCGGTTCGCCATCGAATCCGAGCCGTCGTGGAGTCCGTGGCGCGACATCGCCCTGTACCTCGGTGGTGAGGCCAGCCTGCTCGCGGGAGACGCCGAGCGCGCCGCTGCGTACTTCACCGAGGTGTCGGCGAGTGTGGCGGGCGCAGGGAACGCCGACGTGCAGACCCTCAGCCACACGTATCTCGCGATGGTCTCGATGGCGGGCGGGCGGTGGGAGGATGCCGCCGAGCAGCTGGCGACGGCGCTGTCGCTGATCGAGGCTCATCGACTGCAGGATTATCCGAACGCCCTGCTGACGTTCGCGGGATTGGCTCGGCTTGCAGCCCACCGCGGCGACCTCGCGATGGCGCATCGTGAACTGACCCGCGCGATGCGCGCCCGTCCCGCCTGCACGTATGCCCTTCCGACGGTCGCGGTTCGGGTGCGCATCCATCTCGCCACGACCTACTGGTCTCTCGGCGACGCCGCGACCGCAAGACACCTCGTGCGCGAGATCGACGACATCCTCCTGCATCGGCCGGCGCTGGGTGCGCTCCTCGATCAGATCGCGTCGCTGAAGGCCCTCGTCACGACGGCGACCAACGGCACGAGGGGTGGACCGCCGCTCACGCCCGCCGAACTGCGCCTGCTACCGTACCTGCAGACTCATCTCACCCTGCCCGAGATCGCCGCGCGTCTCTTCGTCTCTCGCAACACCGTGAGCACAGAGGTCGGCGCGATCTACCGCAAGCTCGGCGTCGCATCGCGCAGCGAGGCAGTGGATCGGGCCACCGCCGTCGGCCTGCTCGGCGGGTAGGCCGAACTCAGTCCACGATGGCGTCGACGTCGAGGCCGAGGGCCAACGCGAGAAGCGGCGCCGCCGTCACCACGCGCGGAGTACCGACCACGGGGCGGATGCCGATCAGCACGGCGACGATCTCGTCTGTCGTCGCGCCCGCGCTCAGTGCCGCATCGGCGTGCTCGCCGAAGGAGGGCTCCGATCCTCCCACCGCGACGAGCGAGGCGAGCCGTGCGATGGCGAGCGTCTTGGCATCCAAGCCCGCGTCATCGCAGGAGACACCGAATTCGTCGTCGAGCAGCAGGGGATCGTTCACGGCGATCCGGCGCAGCCGGTCCTTGTAGTCCGACATCGTCGACCTCCCGCCGGCGTTAGCGCGCGACCGCCGATCGGGGGTCTGAACACGAACGTACGTCGCGAGCCACCTCCCCACATCACGCAGATCGAGTGACCTGCCTCCCCGCGGTCGGGAGGGGCTGCTCCAACCGCTACGATCAGCGCGTGGGGAGATTCATATACGACACGATCGGCAATGCGATCGACATCGACGACAGGACGCTCGCGCATCTGCGCATCGTCATCATGAACAAGCTGCGCCGCTCCGAGTCGTTCATGTTCGATGTCGAGGTCGGAGACGGCAGCGGTCGGCGGAGCTTCTGGATGCATCCGTCCGTGCCCCTGCAGTTCCAGTTCTTCGGAAGCCGGTCGCCGCAGATCAACCGCACCTGGGTCGAGGAGATGATGCTGGCAGCAAGTGGGCCGAACGGGCTCACCGTGCTGCCGGAGCCCGAGGATGCCCCACGCCCCGAGACTCACCAAGGCTGACCGCACCGGCTAGAGGCAAGTCGGACACCTGTCAAGGGGTGATGCTGAAGCCGGTCCGTGCGGCATCGTGATCCCTGCAGGAGGTGGAGGTGCCGGGGCCGCATCGCGGGTGCCCGCGGCGTTTCGCGTCGAGATGAAGACCATCGTCACGTCATACGGGTCATACCTCACCGGGACGGAGATCGCAGATGCCGTCACGGCGTACGGTCTCGCCCTCGCTCGAGTGCAGGGCGTGGACATCGTCGACATCCCGTTCCTGTCCTCGGACGGATCGGTCAGCCGGGTCTCGCTGAGGGTCGGGTGGTTGAGCGACATGGCGGTCGTCACGGTCAGGGCCGCAGCCGACGAAGTCCTCGAGATCGACACCATCATGACCATCCTGACGAAGACCAGCCGCCTCGAGGCGCGCCAAGGGCTCGCATTCGCCTATGAAGACATCGAGCAGCTCCGCTCCAGCGACCTCAACTGGGACGACATCATCTAGACCGTCTGGCGCACCTGCAGAAGCGGGCATTCGAAGGGGTCGCGCTCGCCCAGGCCCACGCGGTTGATGTAGCGGACGACGATCCCGTACGACTGGAACAGGCCGGTCTGCGTGTAGGTCACCCCGCGCTCGCGACAGTACTCGGCGATGATCCCCGACGCGGCGCGCAGGTGCGGCCGGGGCATCGACGGGAAGAGATGGTGCTCGATCTGGTAGTTGAGCCCGCCCATCACGGTGTCGAGCACTCGGCCTCCGCGGATGTTGCGGCTCATCAGCACCTGGCGTCGGAGGAAGTCGATCTTCATTCCGGCCGGCACGAGCGGCATGCCCTTGTGGTTCGGTGCGAAGGACATGCCCATGTAGACCCCGAACAGGCCGAGCTGCACGCCGAGGAACGCGAAGGCGACTCCGGGGGAGAGCACGAGGAAGACCAGGGTCAGGTAGCCGACGATCCGCACCATGATGAACGCGATCTCGACGGGGCGCCGTCGCAACGGCTCGCGGGAGACCACGCGGCGCACGCTCGACGCGTGCAGTGAGAGCCCTTCGAGCAGCAGGATCGGGAAGAAGAAGACACCTTGGTGCGCCACCATCCATCCCACGGGCCACACGCGCGTCGCGCGTCGTTGGGCCTGATCGGGCGTGAAGGAGATGACCGGGAGGTCGATGTCGGGGTCGGTGCCGATCTTGTTGGGGTTGGCGTGGTGCCGCGTGTGCTTGTGCTGCCACCATCCGTAGCTCATGCCCACGAAGAGATTGCCGATCACGAGGGTCGTCCAGTCGTTCCACCGCCCGGACCGGAAGATCTGGCGGTGCGCCGCGTCGTGCCCCAGCATCGCGATCTGCGTGAGGATGACGGCCATGACCCCGGCGGTGATCAGCTGCCACCAGGTGTCACCGAGCATGATGAACACCGCGATGGCCGCGCCGAAGACGACGGGCACCGCGATCAGCTTCGTCCAGTAATAGCCGTAGCGGCGCCGCATGAGACCGCTCGCCGCGATGACGTGCGCGAGTTCGGTGAAGTCGTTCGCTCTGTCGCGCCGGATGGGCGCGGACTCGACCGAAGCGGAGGATGTGGTGGCCATTGTGCAACCCCTGACGCTGATGGCGGCTTCTGCTGCATGTCGGGGTCCCGGACATCCACTTCTCAATGTACGCCGGTGCGTGCGGATCGGCGAGAGTGCCAGCCACTTCACGGGTTCGAGGTCGCGCGCATCATGAACACAGCTCTGAGCGCGTTGGCGGGCCGCTTCGAGATGTCGCGCATCGCGGCGCGCCACGGGACGGATCGCTACGCTAAACGCATGACAACGCTGGTGCTGACCGTCGTCGGCGACGATCGCGAAGGGCTCGTCGCCGCCGTGGCAGAGATCGTCGCGGCGCACGGCGGCAACTGGGAGAACAGTCAGCTCGCCGAGCTCTCCGGCGCCTTCGCGGGAATCATCCAGGTCTCGGTGGCGGTGGAACGGGCCGACGCGCTGCGCGCGGCGCTCCAGACGCTCGATGGGCTGCTGACGGTGACAGCGCACTCAAGCGACACTGCGGGGGCCGACACCGCGCAACCCCGCCGCTTCTCGTTCCGGGTGCTGGGCAACGATCACCCCGGCATCGTGCGCGAGGTCTCATCGGCACTCACTGCGCACGGTCTGAGCATCGAGCGCATGACGACCCAGACGCGCGACGCGGCGATGGCCGGCGGCCGGCTCTTCGAGGCGACGATCGTCGCGAAGGTGCCGGCATCCGTCGATGTGGATGCCGTGCGAGAGGCGATCGAACGGCTAGCGGCCGAGATCCAGGTGGACGTCACCCTCACGCACTGATCGCGGGTGGCGCTCGTCGAAACGGGTGGGGCGACGATGACGGGCATGATGTCGATGCCCCGGGCGGTGGGCGGTTGGGCCCGCGTGAACGCGTCGGATGATCGTCTGTGGGCGGACGGCCGACGACGCTGCGTTCCCGTCGCTTGACGGGCGCGAGAGGCGCGGGATAAGCTGACGCTCGATTATCGATTAGCCTCAAGGTGGAGGACAGTTGGCGCGATATTACCGGCCCAGAGATATCGCGGATGCACTCCAGGTGCTGCGCGAGGAGGATGCGCGCCTCCTCCTCGGCGGCACCGATCTGCTCGTGGGACTTCGCCACCACACGGTCGATCCCGACATCATCGTCGACCTGAAGACCGCTTCCGACCTGCGGCCACCGATTTCCATCTCCGACGACGGCGTGAGCGTCGGGCCGGCGTTGACGATGGCTGCGCTTGCCTCGACGCCGCAGGTACAGGAGTGGTTCCCCGGCCTGGTCGAGGCCGCCCTGACCGTGGGGTCGGTCGCCATCCGCAACCGCGCGAGCCTGATCGGCAACATCTGCAACGGCTCGCCTGCCGCCGACACCGCGCCGGCGCTCTTGGTGCATCGCGCGAGGGTGACCATCGCCTCGATCTCAGGGGAGCGCACCGTTCCTCTGTCGGAGTTCTTCCTGGCGCCGCGCAAGACGCAATGCGCAGCATCCGAGATCGTGACAGCGCTCGAGATCCCGAGGCCCGCCGATGGCTCCGCGTCAGCGTTCCAGCGGCTCACCCGACGGCGCGGAGTCGACCTCGCCACGGTCAGTGTGGCTGCGGCGGTCTCCCGTCGCGGTGACGTGTCGCTGGGGATCGGAGCGATGGGCCCGACGACGATCCATGCAGAAATCGATGAGCCGATCGATGCAACGGATGCGGTGGCAGTGGATGCCGCGCTCGACCCGCTTCTGGAGGTTCTCCGTCCGATCTCCGACGTGCGCGCGAGCAAGGAGTACCGGGCCGCGATGGTCCGGGTGCTCGCCCGGCGCGCAGTCCTTGCCGCGGCGAACCGGAGAACCCCCGAAAGGCTGGCCTCATGAGCGCCGCGGAACGCGATGACGAACCCGTGACCGTCGTGCTCACGGTGAACGGCGAGGCCCGTACGGTCTCGATGCCCGTGTCGCGCACCCTGCTCGATGCCCTGCGCGATGACGTGGGGCTCCCGGGATCGAAGACCTGCTGCGCCGAGGGCGAGTGCGGGGCGTGCGCCGTGTTCCTCGACGGCAAGGTCGTGAGCTCCTGCCTGGTGCTGGGTGTGGAGGCCGAGGGTCATGAGGTGACCACGATCGAGGGCCTGAGCTCCGAGGGTCTCACCGATCTTCAAGAGGAGTTCCTCAAGGCGGGCGCCGTCCAGTGCGGGTTCTGCATCCCCGGCCAGGTCATGGCCGCCGAGTTCCTCCTGCGGTGCAACCACTCACCGGATCAGGCCGAGATCCGCGAGGGGATGGCGGGAAATCTCTGTCGGTGTGCGGGATACGAGCGGATCGTGGCGGCCGTGCAGGCGACCGCGGCCAGGCGGGGCGGGGCACAATGACCGTCTCTCGCAAGCACGAGCCGCCTGCGGCCCCGGATGCTCTGCAGCATGTCGGCAGTCCCGTCCTCCGCTACGGGGGCGAGGAACGCGTCTCCGGCGGGCAGCCGTTCCTCGCCGATCTGAAGTTCCCCGACGCCGCTCACGTCGCACTCGTCACGATCCCCGTCGGCTGCGCGGAGCTGCGGGGCGTGGACGCCACGCAGGCACTGGCGATGAACGGGGTCATCGACGTCGTCAGCGCGTGGGATCTTCCTCAGCCCGTGCCCCGATTCGGGATCTCCCACCAGGACCGGCCGGTGCTCGCCACCGGGACCGTGAACTACCACGGCGAGCCGGTGGCCGCAGTGGTCGCCGAGACGATCGATCAAGCGAAGGCGGCCGCCCGCGCGGTGATCGTGGACTACCACGAGCTGCCCGGCGTCTACAACCTTCGGGACGCACTCTCTACGGGCGCGCGATTGGTCCAGGACGCCTCGGTCCGCGCGATCGACCCCGACAACGAGACCAACGTGCTCGAGTCGGCGCTCTACACGTGGGGCTCCATCCCGGTCGAGGAAGCTCGCACCCACCTCGTGGTCGAACACGCGTACACCTTCCCGATGGTCACTCATTTTCCGATCGAGCCGGGAGGGACGGTCGTGGTGCCCACCGCGCAGGGCGGGCTGGAGGTCTACTCGCCCGTCCAGCACCCCTACCTGCTGCAGCGCACGCTCTCTGCGATCTGGAATCTTCCCCTCAGCAAGGTCCGGGTGCTCGCGCCGGATCCCGGCGGCGCCTTCGGAGGAAAGCAGAACCCGAAGTATGAGCCCCTGATGGCGTTCCTCGCCATGCGCCTCGGCCGCACCTGCCGCCTCGTGCTCTCGCTAGAGGAGACCTTTCAGGCCATGCGGCGAGCGGGATGCCACATCAAGGCACGAACGGGATTCACGCGGGAGGGCGTCATGACCTTCCACGAACTGGAGAGCGACTATCTCATCGGCGCCTATGCGGATGTCGCGCCGCGAGTGATGGCGAAGGGCAGCTACGTCGGCGCCGGTCCGTATCGCATCCCTGCCGTCCGGATCGCATCCCGGGCCGTACTCACCAACACGACTCCGAGCACCGCGTTTCGCGGTTTCGGCTGCCCGCAGGTCGCCTGGGCGACCGAGTCGCAGCTCGACGAGGGAGCGCGGCGATTGGGCCTCGACGCGCTGACCATCCGCCGGCGTAACCTGGTCGAGAACGGCGAGCCGTTCGTGGTCGGTGCCAACGAGGCGAAGTCCGATGGAGAGTGGCGCCAGAGCCTGGAGAAGGCGGCCGCATTGATCGGCTGGGACGAACCGCTGCCTCCCAATCGCGGGCGCGGGATCGCGACCGCGATCAAGCCGGGCGCGACCTCGGGGCTCTCGCAGAGCCTGGTGCGGCTGCTCTTCGACGGCAGCGCGATCGCCTACTCGGGCACCTCCGACATGGGGCAGGGGGCGCGGACGCTCTGGCAGCAGATCGTGGCCGACGAGCTGGGCTGCGAGCTCGATCGGGTCACGGTCGTCAGCGGCGACACCGACGTCGTTCCCTTCGACCTGCAGACCTCGGCGAGCCGTTCGACGGTGTTCATGGGCACGGCGGTGCTCAAGGCGTGCCGCGACGTGCGGCAGCGCATCCTGGCTCTCTACGCCGAAACCAGCGGCATTCCTCCCGAGTCGCTGTCCGAACGGCCCGGCTATCTGGTGACCCCGCAGGGGCCGCTGGCGCTGATCGAAGCAGCCAAGATCGCACTGGGCGCGCTCCGCGGCGAGTTCATCGGGCAGGGCACTCATCGGCTGCGGGGACGAAGCGACCATCCGCTGGGTGGGGATGCCGCGTTCTACGAGTTCAACTGCACCGCCATCGAGGTCGAAGTGGATCGCGACACGGGCGAGCTTCTCTTGACGAAGTACGTGTCGGTCAGCGATGTCGGCACCGAGCTGAATCCGCTGCAGGTGGTCTCTCAGGACGAGGGCGCGGCGATCATGGGGCTGGGGCACTCTCAGATGGAGCAGCTTCTGATCGATGAGCACGGGCGCATCCGCAATCTGGGTGCGCTGGATTACCGCATCCCGACGTTCAAGGACGTCCCCATCGAGCTGATCACCTCTGCCGTGGAGAACCATGACGGCCCCGGCCCGTACGGGTCGAAGGGAATCAGCGAGGGGGCCCTGCTGTGCACGGCGGGTGCGCTGGGCTCGGCCGTGAGCAACGCTCTCGGTGTCGTCATCCGCGATCTGCCGATCACCCCCGAACGCGTGTGGGAGGCGCTGACGAGCGCAGCCCCGGAGAGCTCTCAGCCGCACTAGGCATCACCAATGGATCAACGAAGAGAATTGGATACGAAAATGGCACACAACCCGGTCGTCTGCCTCGCCGGCACACTCGACACGAAAGGCGCCGAGTACGCGTTCGTTCGCGACTGTTTGAAGGCTGCCGGAGTCGACGTCCTCGTCGTCGACTCCGGGACCATCGGAGAGCCCCACTTCCAGCCGGACATCGGCGCCGCGCACGTCGCTGGGCGGGTCGGCGCCGACCTGGCGGTGTTCCAGGCCGGTGTGGAGGGCGCCGATGGCCGCGTGCACGCCAACCGTACGATGAGCGCCGGGCTGGCATTGGTGCTGAACGACCTCGTGGAGGAAGGCCGGATCAGCGCCGTCCTCGGCATGGGCGGCACCGGCGGCACCGACCTGCTCAGCGGGGCCTTCCGCGGCCTGCCGATGGGCTTTCCCAAGCTCATCGTGAGCACGATGGCGTCGAACAACACACGACCATATGTGGGTCACTCCGACATGCTGATGGCCAACGCCGTGACCGACATCGCCGGGCTGAACACGATCTCCAAGCGCGTGCTCTCCAACGCCGCGAATGCCGCCGCCGGAATGGCGCTCGGCTATGAAAGGACGATGGGCCACGCGAAGGCCTCCAAGCCGCTGATCGCGATCTCGATGTTCGGCGTCACGACGCCCGGCGTCATGCGCATCCGCGCCAGGCTCGAGGCCGACGGCTTCGAGGTCGTGACGTTCCACGCCGTCGGCGAGGGCGCCGGCATGGAGCACCTCATCGACCAGGGCGTCATCGCCGGCCTCATCGACTTCACGCTCCCCGAGATCATCAACCATTGGAACAAGGGCATCTTCGACCCCGGGATGGAGCGCATGAACGCCGCGATCAGGACCGGCATTCCGCTCGTCGTGGTCCCGGGAGCGGCAGAGTGCTTCAACTTCGGCCCGGTGGATACGATTCCCGCCGAGTTCAACACGCCGGAGCGGAGCGTGATCATCCACAACCCGAGCATCACATCGCTGCTCGCCACGCCCGACGAGCTGCATCGCCTCGGCGAGTACATCGCCGACCACGTGAATCGCTCGCCCGGCCCGAAGGCCGTCGCGTTTCCGCTCGCCGGCCTCGACAACTACTTCAGGGAGGGCAATCAGTGGCATGGCGTCGACGTCTCGCCGTTGTTCGATGCGATCCGCTCGAACCTCGAGACCGGCATCCAGCTGGTCGAGCTCGACAACAACATCAACGACGAGGCCTTCGCCGACACTGTGTTCGAATTGTTCTCGGAGCGATGGAACTCACGGGCGCAGAGCGCCGATGTCGTGGCGCCGGTCTCGGCCTGAGCCGCGTCAGCGCGCTCAACAATTGTTATTCGAGGAGGACTTCGTTTTGAGCGGGAAAGCCGATCCATCCGTGCAGGTGCGCCTCATATTGCTCCGGCACGGGCACGTCGCCTCCCACCGAGGCGACGTGCCGATCACCGATAGGGGGCTGGAGCAGGCCGCCGCCGCCGGACGATGGTTCGCCGGCGAGGGGCAGGCCTTCGCCGGCCTGCTGGCCAGCCCGACCCGTCGCACGCGGGAGACGGCAGTGCAGTTCGCGGCCGGCTACGGTGAACTGCGACCGACAGAGCCCGGGATGCAGCCGAGGGACTCCGCTGCGTTGAGGAACCCCGACCTCTATCTCGGCGGGCACCTGGTCAACATGGTGAGCTCGCCTGCCGCGTTCGTCGAGCAGGTTCCCACGATCGCCGAAAGCGATGTGGTCGCCGTCCCGTTCTTCAGGAGCTTCCTGACCGAGCCCGACAGGGTCGGGTACTGGGTCGCCCACAGTCACCCGCCCGGTGACACCGTGCTCGCGGTGGGTCGCAGAATCGTGGCCGTCGTGCGCAGCCTCGCCGACGTCCGGGCATGGTCGGGGCAGACCATCCTCGGGATCACCCACTCGCCCGTCCTGCGCGCGATCGCCGTGTCGTTTCTGGGCGCGGACCCGGGGGAGCCGACGCATCTCCACGGCTACAGCCTCTCCTTGGGGCTGGACGGTGCCCTCACCGTGGAGGCCGTCGGTCCCGAGAGGCCCGCGGCATGAAGAGCGCAATCATCACGTGCGCCCCGACCGGCGCCATCCACACGCCCTCGATGTCGCCGCACCTCCCCGTCACGCCCGAGCAGATCGCCCACGCAGCACTGGAGGCCGCGAGCGCGGGGGCGGCGATCGTCCACCTGCACGTTCGCGATCCCCACGACGGGCACCCCGTCCAGGATGTCGGTCTCTTCAGAGAACTGCTGAGCCTGATTCGCGCGAGCTCCGACGTCGTGGTCAACCTCACCACGGGCGGGAGCCCGCACATGACGGTGGAGGAGAGGATCCGTCCCGCCATCGAACTGGCTCCCGAGCTGGCGTCGCTGAACATGGGGTCGATGAACTTCGGCCTCTACCCGATGCTCGACAGATTCAAGGACTTCGAGCACGACTGGGAGCGAGTCCACCTCGCCAACAAGGACCTGGTGTTCAAGAACACCTTCGCCGACATCGAGAGGATCCTGCGCACCTGCACGGATCAGGGGACGCGATTCGAGTTCGAGTGCTACGACACGTCCCACCTCTACAACCTCGCCCACTTCCTCGACCGCGGACTCGTCAAGGCGCCCCTCTTCGTGCAGACGGTGTTCGGTCTGCTCGGTGGCATCGGCGCAGATCCCGAGGATCTCATGCACATGCGCCGCACCGCCGACCGGCTGTTCGGAGACCAGTGGGAGTGGTCTGTTCTCGGAGCCGGGTCGTCTCAGATCCGCACCGCCACGGTCTCCCTGGCGCTCGGCGGCAACGCCCGAGTCGGTCTCGAGGACTCGCTCTGGGACGGTCCGGGGTCGCTCGCGACCTCCAGCCGCGTGCAGGTCGCGCGCGTCCGGATCGTGACCGAGGCCCTCCACCGCGAGGTCGCGACGGCATCCGAAGCGCGAACCCGTCTGGACCTGCGCGGTCTCGGATGAGCGGCCGGATCCCGGCGCGGGGAACGAGCTGTGGAAGACTAGCCAAAATCGATAGGACCTGGGCGAGCGGAAGGGATCGGCAATGACGAACAGCGACGTCGGCCCTTTCGTGGCGAGCGAACTGCTCTCGGCGACCGTGAAACGCCTGCTCATCGACCGGATCATGGACGGCCAGTACAAGCCGGGGGAGCGCATCGTCGAGCTGCGGCTCGCCAAGGAGCTGGGCACCAGCCAGTCACCGATCCGGGAGGCGCTTCGAGACCTGGCGGCCATCGGCATCGTGACGATCCACTCCCGTCGCGGCGCAAGAGTGCGCAGGCCCACCAGCAAAGAACTGAGTGACGTGAGCCTCGTGCGCTCCGAAGTCGATGCGCTCGCCGCCAGAATCGCGGCCCCTGCCATCGACGAGCACGCCGTCGGAATGCTGAAGGTGGCTTTCGACGAGATGATGGCGAGTCTGGAAGCACGCGACTTCATGAGCCTGACGCAGGCCGATGCCCGCTTCCACCGGATCATCGTCGAGGCCTCCGCCAATAACGCGATCGAGCGGGTCTTCGATCAGTTGGAGCCGTTCGCGAGAACCTTCATCACGTTGACGCTTCCGAACGTCGACGTGAGAAGCATCATCCTCGAGCATCACGGCATCATGACGGCGTTGGCCGACAAGGATCCCGAGCTCGCGTCTGCCCGCGCCCGAGACCACCAGGTGCATGTCAGCGATCTGTTCCGCAACCACTACGTCGCGGAACAGATCGCGCCCGACTGACGCATCCGGCATCAGCCGGGGCAGCTCAAGACAGGCTCATGTCGATCAGCACCTTCAGTGCCCCGTCGGTGCGACGGTCGGCGACGTCGAGGGCGGTCCCGAAGTCGGCCAGGGGGAACCGGTGCGTGATCATCTTTCCTGCGCGCACTCGGCCGTCGGCGATGAAGTCCAGAACCGCAGCCATCTCGCCAGTCACCGCGCGGCTCCCGACGAGTTCGAGCTCGTTGAGCACCAGCTGCGAAAGACTTGCCGTCACATCGCTCGTCGGGATTCCCACGGTCGCGCACCGGCCGCCGGCGGCGAGCATGCCTAAGGCCATCGGGATCGACTGCGGGGTTCCGGCGGCATCGAGCACAACGTCCGCGCCGCGACCGACGACATCCCGAAACGCGCCGGCAGGGTCGTCGACGTTCGTGTCGACCACCTCGAATCCGAGACTCTCGACGACGCCCAGACGCGCTCCGCGAGCCGCGAAGACGACCCGGGACGCACCGAGCGTGCGCGCGGCCTCCGCCGCGAGAATGCCCACCGGCCCGGCGCCGATCACACCGACGGTGTGACCGTCGCTGACCTGGCCTCGGTTCGCGCAGTGCAGCGCGATGGATGCGGGATCCGCCACCGCCGCCTCGTCATACGAGAGACCACCGGGGATCTTGAAGACACTCCGGATCGAGTGCACGACGTATTCGGCGTACGACCCCTGCTTGGTGTGCCCGTAGTGGCTGTGCAGCTTCGGGTTGTTGTAGCTCAAGCACAGGTTGTACCGACCCCGGATGCAGTTCGCGCAGAAGCTGCACGGGGCGTGCGAGGAGCCGACGACGCGGTCGCCGACGGCCCAGCCGAACTCCTCCGCCCCGGCACCCAGCTCCACGATCTGCCCCGACCACTCGTGCCCCGGCGTGAACGGGTAGAAGGCCGGCCACATCGGGTAGTCGCCGTGGATCATGTGCACGTCGGTGCCGCAGATCCCTACGCGTTCCACCCGGCAGAGCACCTCGAACGGACCGGGCTTCGGGTCGGGTACCTCCTTTACGCGGAAGTCGTTCGGGGCGGTCAGAACTAGTGCCTGCACGGGCGTCTCGCTTTCTTGCGGAGGGAATCAGACGATGGCGACGGGGTCGACCATCGAGCCGGTCGTGCCCTGCACCTTGAGGGGCAGGGCGACGAAGAGGAATTCGTACACCTTTTCGCGAGCGATCTCTTCGAGGTAGATCGACTCGAACAGGTAGATGGCGTTCTCGATGAGCAGCAGCGTGTGGACCGGCTGGGGATTGGCGGGATGGCCCGGGTCGGGTGCCGGCTGCACCTCGAACGTCTCGGTGTCGCTGCCGGCGGCGACCACTCCCTTCTCGAGCAGCCAGCGGGCGGCGGAGATATCGGGACCCGCCGTCACGTACTTGGCCATCGCCTCCCGGTCCGGCCAGTCGACGAGGCATCCGCTGCGGATCAGCACCACATCACCGGGGCGGATCTCCACCCGTTGATGGTGCATGACGGCCTCGAGCTCCTGAGCCGTCACCGCTTCGTGGGAGGGCAAGGCCACGATCCCGCGGTACGCGGGCACATCGAGCAGAATCCCGCGGGTGATGAACGGGGGCAGCTTGCTGCCGTCGCCCCGCGTGGGCCCGCGGTCGCCGAGATGCTCGGTGGCGTTGCTGCCGCCGTACCAGTGATCGTCGTCGCCGATCGTCATGTGAGCCAGCGCGTCGACGTGCGCCCCGCTGTGGGATGTCCCGGAGGTGACCTCGGCCATGTAGCCGAGATTCACTTCGTTGCGCGGTCCCCACGGCTTCTGGTTGTCGCCGCGCAGGCCGTTCGGGGTGCGATACATCGACACCTGGAACGGTGGATGTGATCCGAACAACGGCATGCCCGTGAACCGGGGGAGTGCGAGCGAGTAGGCCTTGCCCTTGCTCGGCAGCTGCAGGGCGGCGAGGAGCTCGGCGGCGGTTTGCCTGGCAGCGGGCCCTCGATCGTGATCCGTGACCACCTGTTCCTCCACATCGACGTGAATGGGGACTGCCTGCGCAGTGCACCGCGCGGCGAGTGTAGCATCGATTATCGATTAGCACTCAATCGTGATTTCGGCTTCAGCAGACAGGACCCGGAGAACGCTTGACCGAGATCGCCACTGTCCCTATAGTCTTCGATTATCGATAGACGATTATCCCGATCGCGTCATCGTTCATCCGTCCTTTCACAGAGTCGTGAGTGTGCCCCCGCCTATGGACCAGTTTCTTCAAGTCGTTCTGATCAGCATGAGTGTCGCCGCCGTGTACTTCCTCGTCGCGAGCGGGCTCACGCTGATCTTCGGCCTCATGCGCGTGATCACGCTGGCCCACGGCACCAGCTTCCTGCTGGGCGGCTACATCGGCTACATCGTGGTGCGTTACACGGGCAACTGGATTCTGGGGGCATTCGCGGCCGCGCTCGGTGTCGGGCTTCTGGGCCTTCTCATCCATCAGGTGCTCATCCACCGATTCCAGGATGACGATATGCGGGTCGCCCTCATCACTTTGGGGGTCGCGCTGATCGGAACGGACCTGATGGCAGGACTGGTCCTCCCGCGCGCCGGCGGAGCGCCTGGTGAAACCGACGCGATCGGCGTGACGGCGACTCTCGTGCCAGTGCCCGAACAACTCCAGGGCACCGTCGACATCCCCTTCGTCGGGTACTTCCCGCTGCTGCGGCTCTTGATCATCGCGATCGCGGTGGTTGTCGGTGTCGCGCTCGCCCTCTTCATCAACCGAACGCGGCTGGGCTCGATCGTACGAGCCGGAGTCGATGACAGCCAGATGACGGCTGCGACCGGCGTCAACGTGCGGATCGTCTTCGGCTTCATCTTCCTGCTTGGCTCGGCCCTTGCCGGGTTCGCGGGGATCGTCCAGGGGAGCCTCCTGCCGCTGCTGCCCGGACTCGACGGGACGTATCTCCTGTTCTCGCTCGTCGTGGTGATCGTCGGCGGTATGGGAAGCGTGCCCGGCGCGGCGATCGGCGCGATCCTGGTCGGATTGGTATCCCAGTTCGCGTTGGTCTACGTTCCGACGTGGTCAGTCGTCGTCACGTTCGGCCTCATGGTGCTCGTCCTGGCAATCCGCCCGCAGGGCATCCTCGGAAAGGTGTCGGCGCTGTGACCGGCCCGACGGGCAGCGCCCCGAGGCGCTCGAGTCGGATCCCGTACAGCTGGATCATCGGCGGAGCGATTGTGATCTTCGCCTTCGTCTTCCCGTACATCGTCGATCGACCGCAGTTCTGGCTTCCCAACGTGGGCGTCCGCACCTGCTGGCTCGGAATCATCGCGCTCAGCCTGGTCTTCCTCAACCGGTACGTGGGGCTGTTGTCCCTGGCCCAAGTGGCGATAGCGGGGATCGCCGCGTACGGGATCGGCGTTTCACTGATCCGTCTCGAGCTCCCCGTGATCCCGTCGATCATCATCGGACTCGCCGCCGGGACCGCCGCGGGCTTCGTGACAGCGCTCATCGCAGCGAGAACCCGAGCCATCTATTTCCTCATGATCACCCTCGCCCTCGGCCAGGTGTTCTACGCGTATGCGTCCCAGGCCGAAGATCTCGGCGGTCGCGGCGGACTGCGGCCCGTGCGAAAGCCCGACTTCGGGTTCATCGACTTCAACGATGCCACGTACACCTACTTCCTCGCCGTGACCGTCGCAGTCCTGTGCTACCTGCTCTGCCGATACGTCGCGTCCACGTCGTTCGGTCTGGTCCTGCAGGGGATCAGAGACAGTCCGGCCCGCATGTCAGCGCTGGGCTACCGGGTGAACCGCTATCGCACCGCCGCGATCACTTTCGCCGCGTTCATCGCCTCCGTCGGCGGCACGATCATGGTGTTCGACCGGGCACAGGCGGACCCCTCCATGGTGAGCCTCACCTCCACCCTCGACGTTCTGGTCGTCGCCGTGATCGGCGGCATCGGATCGCTCGGCGGCGTGTTCGTCGGTGCGCTCGTGCTGGCCCTGCTGGACAACTTCGCGCAGGACCTCACCGATCGCTACATGACGCTCACCGGGCTCATCTTCATCATCGTCCTGCTGTTCGCACCGTCCGGCCTCGCCGGACTCGGACCGCAGGTGAAACGGGCAATCGATCGACGTCGGAAGGAACGAACTCCCGACTCCGTGAGCAGCCCACAGCATGAACCGTCGGCCACTCAGCCTGCGGATGAGGCAATTCACGAAGGGAAACAGCGATGATGCTGCACAAGAAGAAGGCCATGCTCCCGGCGCTCGCTGCGGGTGCCGGGCTGGTCCTGGTAATCGCAGGCTGCAGCGCTACCGGCGGCGGTAGCGGTGGCGGGAGCGGCAGCGGGGGAGACGAAACGATCAAGATCGGCGTCTTGTCGACCGACACCGGCAACCTCGCATTCGGCATGGGCGAGACCAAGGCGGCGATCGGCGTGGCGATGGACGCGATCGGCGGAACCGTCGAGGGCGGCGAGATCGACGGGCACAAGATCGAGTTCGTCTATGCCGGTACAGATGGCACCCCTGGCACGGCCCAGGACCAGGTGCGCAAGCTCGTCGAGAACGAGGGCGTCGACATCGTCTTCGGTCCCCTCTCGGGCGACGAGGGCGAAGCAGTGGCGGACTACGCGCTGACCCAGCCGGACGTCACGTTCGTCAACGGCTCGGCGGCGCCGGTCGATCTCACCCTGAAGGGCGCCGAGAACTTCTACCGCTTCGCCGGCGACGGCGCGCAGTGGACCGGCGGGCTCGGCGACTACGCCTTCAACGACCGGGGCTATAAGAACACCTATCTGGTGGCCGAGGACTATTCGTTCCCGTACGACAACGCGGGTGGCTTCTTCTCCGAGTTCTGCGCCGCCGGCGGCACCATCGCCGGTGCATCGTGGGTGCCCGTCGGCACTACCGACTACGCGACGATCATCTCCCAGATCCCGGCAGACGCCGACTCCGTCTTCGTGGGTCTCGGTGGATCCGACGCGGCGAGCTTCCTCTCGCAGGCGGTCAGCAACGGCGTGAACCTTCCGCTCATCGGCGGTTCGATCGCCGTCGACACGACGGCCCTCGCGGGGGACGCCAACCTGGCGCAGGCCGCCGTCGGAACCATCACCGCGGGTCCGGTCCCCGGGGCCGGATACGAGAACCCGGCGTTCCAGCCGTTCGTCGACGCATACAAGAAGCAGCCGGACGCCTTCCCGAGCCCGAGCCTGTTCGCACTGGTGTACTACAGCGGCATCCAGTCGATCATCCTCGCGCTGCAGGACACGGGAGGCGAACTCGGCGAGGGTCAGGCGACTCTTCGTGAGGCGCTCGATGCGACGTCGTGGGACACTCCGACCGGCCCGTTGACGATCGATGAGAACCGGAACGCCATCGTCGACAACTTCCTCATCGAGGTCAAGGATGCCGGCGACGGCACGCTGACCGGCGAGACCATCAAGGAAGCGCACGAGGTCCATCAGGGCACGCACGGCTTCACACGGTTCGAGAGCTGCGACGAACTCGGCTAGCACACGGGGCTGGCGCGCCGGGAGCCACCCGGCGCGCCAGCCGCAGCTCCCTTCACCACGATCAAGAGGAACATCATGCTCGAGACCGACTCCGTCCTGCGCGTAGTCGACGTGTCCAAATCCTTCGGCGGGGTCAAGGCCATGCGCAACGTCGAGCTTGAGCTTGCCGCGGGTGAGCGGATCAGCGTGATCGGCACGAACGGGGCCGGCAAGTCGACGCTCTTCAACGCGATCGCGGGCGTGTTCCCGGTCACGAGCGGCCGCATCGAGCTGTTCGGCAAGGATGTGACCAGGCTCAGCGCCGCGTCGCGGGCCAAGCTGGGCCTGGCCCGCACGTTTCAGACGTCGCGCTTGTTCGAACAGCTGACCGCGGCCCAGAACGTGTTCATCGCTCTCGGCGGCAGCGAGTTCACCGGCGGCCTGCTGCGACTGGCCCGCCGGAACCCCGAACGGTGGGCGCGGGTGGATCGGCTCCTCGACCGCGTCGGACTCGCCGGACGCGACGAACAGGTGGTCGCTGACCTGTCGCATGGCGAACAGCGACAGCTCGAGCTGGCAATGGCGCTTGCGCTGCAGCCGAAGCTCCTCATGCTGGATGAGCCCGCGGCCGGCTTCTCGCCCGCAGAGCGCGCGCAACTCGTCAGGCTGCTTCGGGAACTGCCGCAAGAGATCAGCCTGCTGCTCATCGAGCACGACATGGACATCGCGCTGGCGGTGGCGAGCCGTGTGATCGTCATGCACGACGGTGCCAAGATCCTCGAAGGAACACCCGACGAGATCCGCACCAGCGAACGAGTGCGAGAAATCTACCTGGGAGGTTCCATCCATGACGCAGCGTGAGGGCGCGACGGATCACGAGTTCAAGGTCACCGACCTCAACGTCTACTACGGGCGCGTGCATGTTCTGCAGGATGTCTCATTGACGATGGGTCGCGAGCCCCTGGGCATGGTGGGGCGCAACGGCATGGGCAAGAGCACGCTCGTGAAGGCGATCGCCGGGTTCATCCCGGTCCGCAGCGGCTCGATCGAGTTCGAAGGAAACGACCTCACCGGTCGCAGGGCCTACCAGATCAACCACGCGGGGATCGGCTACGTCCCGCAGGGACGCAGGATCTTCCCCTCCCTCAGCGTGCACGAGCACCTGACGATGGTGGGGGCGAAGAAGACCGATCGGTGGAACGTCGCGGCGATCTACGAGCTGTTTCCGCGGCTCGCCGAGCGGATGTCGAACGGCGGCGCACAGCTCTCAGGCGGTGAACAGCAGATGCTCGCCATCGGGCGGGCGCTGCTGTCCAACCCACGTCTCCTGATCATGGACGAGCCATCGGAAGGGCTGGCACCGGCGGTCGTCGATCACCTTGCCGAGGTGTTGCGGTCCGTGGTGAACGAGGGTCAGTCCGTGCTGCTCATCGAGCAGAACCTCCGCTTTGCCACCGAGCTGTGCGACAGGATCCTGGTCATGGTCAATGGACGGATCGCGGCCGATGTGCCGGCGTCCGAGATCGCCAACAGCCCGGAACAGCAGAACAGGTACCTCGGCGTCGTCTGAATCCGGAGTTCACACGTCATCCGTGCCGCCGGGCGGAGCCTCTAGCGGTGCGAGTGGATGAATGAATCCGAGTCCCGGAGCGGTCGTCCGGTTCCGCCGGATCGCACCGCGATGATCTCGGCCACGATGGAGACAGCCGTCTCGTCGGAGGTGCGGCCGCCCAGATCCAGACCGATGGGGCTGCGAAGGGGCTCGAGCTGCGCGGCCGAAACCCCCGCATTCTGCAGACGCTGGAGCCTCTCGGTGTGCGTTCGGCGGGAGCCCATCGCGCCGACGTACGCCAGACGGTGCCGACCGCTCAAGGCAAGGGCCGCGCTCAAGGCCGGCACATCGAACTTCGCGTCGTGCGTGAGCACACACACCGCCGTGCGATTGTCGATGCGGTCCGACGCCGCTTCCTGTTCCAGGTAGCGGTGCGGCCACGAGACCACCACCTCGTCGGCATCGGGAAAGCGCATCTTCGTGGCGAAAAGCGGCCGTGCGTCGCACACCGTGACGTGAAAGCCGATCATGCGCCCGGCCTTCGCGAGCGACGCGGCGAAGTCGATGGCGCCGAAGATGATGAGCCGGGGGCGCGGTTGATGCGAGGCGACGAAGACCCGCATTCCGGTATCCATGCGCTCGGCTCCCGGCCCGTACGTGAGATCGGTCGTCGTCCCCGCCGCGAGCAGGCCGCGTGCGTCGTCGACGACCGTGGAGGTCACCGTCGGTGAACCAAGGGAGCCCCACGCATCCGTGGGGCTCACTACCACCTTGCGACCGATCCAGTCCGGATCGATGTGTTCGATGACGGTGACCAGCGCGACCGGCTCGTCTGCCTTGAGCATGGACACCAGCACGCCGAGCTGCGGGAAGGTCGTCACCGACATCCGCTCGATGAAGATGTCGATCGAGCCGCCGCACGTGAGGCCGACGGCGAACGCGTCGTCGTCGCTGTATCCGAACCTCTGCATCTGCGGATGGCCATCGTCCATCACCTGCTGGGCGACCTCGAAGACGGCGCCCTCGACGCACCCTCCCGACACGGAGCCGAACACCTCGTCGCGCGTGATGACCATGGTGGCGCCCTGCGGTCGCGGCGCCGAGTTCGCGACACCCACGACGGTCGCCAGCGCGAAGGTCCCACCCGCCTGTGCGCAGGATTCCAGGGCCGCGATCACGTCACGCACGAGCGGACTGCACCTCAGGTACCCGGCTGAGCGCTGCGGGCGACGTTCTTGAAGGTGCGAACCTGATCGGCGATCGCGCGCTCGGTGGGGAGGCGCTCCATCGAGGACGCTCCGAAGAAGCCGTCGACATTCGTCGTCCGATCGATCACGAACTGCACATCCTCCGGCTCCGCGATGGGGCCTCCATGGCACAGTACGACGATCTCGGGCTTGACGGCACGCGCCGCGTCGACGATCTCCTGCACCCTCGCGACCGACTCCTCGAGCGAGAAGGCCGTCGCCGCGCCGATCGTGCCCTTCGTGGTGAGGCCCATGTGCGCCACCAGCACATCGGCTCCGGCCTCGGCCATCGCCGTCGCCTGGTCGGGGGAGAACACATACGGGGTGGTGAGGAGGTTCCGTTCGGTGGCCAGCCGGATCATCTCGATCTCCAGATCGAAACCCATTCCCGTCTCTTCCAGGTTCGCCCGGAAGACGCCGTCGATCAGGCCGACGGTGGGGAAGTTCTGCACACCGGAGAACCCGGTCTCGACCAGTTCGTCAAGGAACCGCGGCATGAGCCGGAACGGATCGGTCCCACAGACCCCGGCCAAGACGGGCGTATCGGTGACGACGGGCAGCACCTCGCGCGCCATGTCGAGCACGATCGCGTTCGCATCGCCGTAGGGCATCAGCCCGGCCAGCGAGCCTCGCCCCGCCATCCTGAACCGACCGGAGTTGTAGATGATGATGAGGTCGACGCCACCCAGCTCGGCCGATTTCGCCGAAAGCCCCGTGCCGGCGCCCGCGCCGACGATGAGGTTGCCCCGCGTCCGCTGGTCCGTCAGCCGGGCGAGTGCCTCGTTGCCGTTCATCCCTTGCCTCCTCAGGCGTGGCCCCACCGGCGTGGAGAAGCGGCGCCGGCTCTCAGGGTTCGAAGCATTCGCCTCAAACTAAACATTATCGATTATACGGCGCCGCATCCATTGACGACACTTCGCCGGCTTCAATATTATCGATAGTAGATACTCGTTTAGAAGTATCCTGCCATTAGAGGAGACAATGATGTCCCACCGCAAGACCACTATCCCCGCCACGATCGCAGCAATAGCAGGAGTCGCCATGGCCCTTTCCGGATGTGCCCCTTCCAGCTCGAGCGCAGACACCGAATCGCCGTACACGGTGTCGTCGGTGACGAACAGCAAAACGGGCGACGTCTCGGACGCGCTCGTCAGAGAAGACGGCGCGGATGCCGTGCTCGCTCAGCACCTCAAGACCCTCAACGAGTGCGACTGGGCGGGACTGCTCGCTCAGTACCCCGACCAGGCCGAGATCCGTCTGCCGCTCGGCGCCACGGCGATGGGGCGAGAGGAGATCGCCGAACTCTTCGCGGGCTTCGTCCTTCCTCCCGCCGAGGGTGGTCTCTGCGGGCTCACCTTCAAGGAGGAGTCGCGGATGGTCACGGGTGGCACCATCGCCGTGCAGTGGGTCGCTGACGCCGACTTCCTCGCCGAGCCGTACCGCGGCTCAGACGCCTACATCACCGACGACGGCCTCATGGTCGGGATGGTGACGACGTTCGACGGAGCCGAACTGAAGATGAAGGGGTAGCGCCGAGCGGGCCCTCGTCAACGGGCTCCGTCCGTCAGGACGGAGAGCACGCTCGGTGCGAAAAAGCGGCGTGTGTATGCATCGGGGTCGACGGCCTGCAGGACTCCCAGGTCTACGAGCTGGCCGACGAGGCGGTTGGCCCTCCCATACGAGAGGGCCAACTCCTTCTCGACCTTACGCACGGTGAACGAGGGATTCGCGACCGCGAGGTCAACCAGCGAATGCGCGCTGTCGGCTCGCAGATGAGACGCTCTCACCCGTTCCTTCAGCTCGTTCTGCACGGCGACCAACGCGATCATTTGATGCCGCGTCTGGTCGGCCGCGCTCTGAAGACCTTGAGAGAAGAAGCGAACGAACCCGTCCCAATCTCCCTGTGTACTGATCGAGAGAAGGCGGTCGTAGTATTCCGTGCGTCGCGCTTCGAACCACGGTGACACGGTGAGAGTCGGCTCGCTGAGGACACCCGTTGACTGTAGGTGCAGCACGATGAGAAACCGTCCTAGGCGGCCGTTCCCGTCGCGGAATGGGTGCAGTGTCTCGAATTGGTAGTGCGACATCGCCGCAGCGACGACGGGGTCGATGTCGGTCGCGTGGTCGACGCGCATCCAGTCAACGAGGTCGCGCACCCCCGTTTCGAGAGCGAAACCTGCCGGGGCCGGCACGAACCGCGCAGCATGGACGGGAAAGCCGAACGGGTCGGCTTCTGGACGGCGCCCGATGACCACCTGACCATCTCGTAAACGACCCGACGCGTCA
>NZ_DATMIO010000228.1:0-7049 GCF_035554235.1 Microbacterium sp.
GTTCTCTTCTCGCGCAGGGTCCGGCGCACCCGGCGGCCCCTGCGGTTGGATCCGCCCCGGCCTCGGCCCCCACTTCTGCGGCGCCCGCGTCAACGACACCGGATGAGATCGAGTGGCTCACGGGCGGATCGCCGCTCGATCCGGCCGTGCTCGAGGGAGCGCATGCCGTCGTCGGCATGAACGGGGCGAGCATCGGCCGCTTCCCTTGGACGCGGTCGTACAAGAGCACGCTGCTGTGGTCGCGCATCACCCCGACACGCGCCCTCGCAGCCGCACTGAGGGCTCTCGGTGCCGGCGCGCCGGCGTTCGTCTCGGCCTCCGCTGTCGGCTACTACGGATCGGCGCCGGGCCGGACGATCACCGAGGATTCGCCCCGGGGCGAGTCCTTTCTCTCCGACCTCACGGCGGAATGGGAGTCATCCGCACTGGCCGCCGGCCCGCACGCGCGGGTCGTGCTGACACGCACCGCTCCGGTCGTGCACCGCGACGGCATCCTGAAACCGCTCCTGGTGCTCACGCGACTCGGTGTCTCCGGCCCGATCGGCAGGGGCACCCAGGTCTGGCCGTGGATATCCCTCGACGACGAAGTGGCCGCGATTCGGCACGTGATCGACGCGGATGTCGAGGGCCCGGTCAATCTCACAGCCCCGACCCGCACGACCGCGAACGACCTCGGGTTCGCGCTCGCGGTGGCGATGAATCGTCCGTACGTCGTGCGCGCTCCCGTGTGGGGCATGAAGCTCGTGCTCGGGCCCGACGCCACCGATGACCTTCTCACGGCCGATATGCACGTCGTTCCCGAGGTGCTCTTGCGCACGGGCTTCGCCTTCTCCCAGCGGACCGCGGAGGATGCCGTCGCCGCGGCGCTGCGGGAGGACTGAGGCTGCTACGCGGCTCGCCGCTCACCGGATTCGAGGCGGATCGCCTGCCGGATCGCCGAACGCGCGCGTCGCCGATCGCCTGCCGCGTCGTACGCGAGCCCGAGCCGGTACCACGCGCGCCAGTCGTCGGGGGCGGACTCGACCGCCGCCCGGTAGGAAGGGAAGAGCTCGTCGGCCTCGTCCCGCAGCACGCGGCCGCTCGGTCGAACGGCCACCTGTTCCGCCGGCATCCCGCCCTCGGTCTCGAGGCGCGCCCCCAGTCGCTCGGCGCCCCGCCCGAACATCAGCTCGCGCACCAGCGCCCACCCGGCGATGACCGGCAGCACGAACAGCGCCACCCCCATGGCGATGCCGATCGCATCGCCGCTGGTGAGCAGCAGCCAGCCCCGCTGCGCCACCAGAACGATGTACAGCGCGAGGAGCGCGGCCATCACGGCCACGCCGATGCGCGCGCTCACGCCCCTGTGGCGCGCGCCACCTGGCCCGGCACCCCGCCGTCGTCGACGGGCGCGGCCGGCGCCGCGGCGGGGACGCGAACGCCGATGTCGATGAAGTTCTCGAGTCCCACGACGACCCCGCGCTGGGTGCGCGCCGCCTGGAGGGCGATCCGGATGCCGGGGGCATAGGCGAGCGCTGGGTCCACGGTGTCGTGGGTGATGGTGAGCGACTCCCCCGCGCCCGAGAGGACGACGTCCTGACGCGCCACGACCCCGGGGCGGCGCAGGGAATGGATCGGCACACTCGCGACCTGCTGGCCACGGGCCCGCTGATCGACGTGCGGCGAGTCGACGGGCCCGGCGTCGGCGCGCGCGGCCGCGATGAGCTCAGCCGTGCGCACGGCCGTTCCGCTCGGCGAGTCCACCTTCGTCTCGCGGTGCGCCTCAACGATCTCGATCGACGGGAAGAACGGAGCGGCGGCGGCGGAGAGCGCCGAGCCGAGGACGGAGCCGAGCGAGAAGTTGGGGATGAAGACGGCGCCCGTACCGGCGGCATCGACGAGGGGCCGCACGAGCGCGATGCGCTCGTTCGACCACCCGGAGGTTCCCACGAGCACGTTGAGTCCGCGTTCGATCGCCGCGCGCACGACGTCGATGCTGACGGCGGGAGTGGAGACATCCACGACCAGGTCGGATGCCGCGATCTCGTTCAGGTCGCTCCGCGAGGTCAGCACGGCGACGACGTCGAAGTCGTCGAGGTCGTCGATCACACCGCGGACGATGCCTCCGAGCTTGCCGGTGCCGCCCACGAGTGCCACACGCGTCGTCATACCTCCATCCTATTGTCGGTGCAGCGGCGGCCTCGCGGGCCGCTGGTTAGGCTGGATGGATGGTCACGCTCCGCGCCACCGCCGTCGACGCGCCCGATGCGCACGCCCTGCTGGCGGAGTACTTCCAGACGCGCGCGGCGGGCTTTCCGGGTGCCGCGTACCGCACGACGTACCCCGATCCCGCCGCCTTCGAGCCACCCGCGGGGGTGTTCGTGGTGGTCGAGGACGACGCGGGCACGGCGGTCGGCTGCGGCGGCATCCGCTCTGTCGCGGACGGCCCAGCCGGGCGCCGCTACGAGATCAAGCACCTGTATCTGCGGAGCGCGACCCGCGGGCGCGGCTGGGGCAGGGCCCTGCTCGAGGACCTCGAGCGCCGGGCGCGCGAGTGGGGCGCGGCCGAGCTCGTGCTCGACACCCACCACACGCTGGAGGCTGCCGGATCGCTCTATGCGAGGTCGGGCTTCGTGCAGATCGAGCCGTACAACGACAACCCGAACGCGACCCGCTGGTACGGGAAGGTGCTCGCGTCCGCCTGACGGGCGTCTCTAGACGAGGGATTGCTCGGGCAGGCCGGTGCGCAGCTCGAACGGGAGGTGCGCCAGGTCGTTGAACGCGTTCATCGTCCACGGGCGCCCGTGCTTCTGGGAGATGACCGTCAGCCCGCCGTGCGCCTGGTTGAGAGTCATCCATCGCCACTCGGGAGCCTGCAGCACGTGGCGGACGAACCATGCGATGACGAAGTTGTGCGTGATCAGCAGCTCGTGCACGTCGCCCTGGCGGCGCACGAGGTACTCGCTGACGGCGTCCGCCATCTGCGCGCGGCCCGCATCGACCTCGGCCTCGGTGATCGAGCCGAAGAACGGCTCGAAGGCCGCGGGCGTCTCGGGCGTCATACCCGTGGGAACGCAATCGAAGAGCAGCGCCGAGGGCTCCGGAGACACCGCGGGCAGGCGCTCGGCGACGATGCGGGCCGTCTGCGCCGCACGCTCCAGCGGCGAGTGCCACACGGCGTCGAGCGGCACACCCGACAGACGGTCGGCGACGAGCGATGCTTGCCTGCGGCCCCGCGCGGACAACGGCCCGTCGTGGAGCCCGTGCTGGGCATCCTGATGCTCACCATGGCGCACGAGATAGATAAAGTGCGTCACTGCACATCACTCCGATACTCGGCTGGGGAACCTCCAGCCTATGGCAGGCCGCGAGGAGAGGACGTCGTGCTACTCGGTGGCGCGGGCGAGCTCGGCCAGCTGCGCGCGGCTGAGCTGCACGCCGACGCCCTGCACGAGCTCGTCGACGTGCTGGGGTGCGTAGGCGTTGACGATGGGGGCGACGACGGTCTTCTGCGCGAGCAGCCAGGCGACCGCGACGGCGGCGTCGGGAACCTGCAGATTCCCCGCGACCGCGTCGAGCGCCCGCAGGGTGCGCGTGCCGCGGCGGTTCAGGCTGCCCACGAGCTGCGACCCGCGGACGCTGTAGCCGATGCGTGCCCGGTTGCGGTGCCGGCCCGAGAGAAACCCGTGCGCGAGGGCGTGCGATGGCGTGACCGCGACGTTCTGGGCGCTCGCGACGAGGCGCACATCGCCCTCGAACTGCTGACGGCGGAGGACGTTGTAGGGCGCATCGAGCACCGTGATGCGCGGGTAGCCCGCCGATGCCAGGATGCGGGCTTCGACGAGGCGCTCGGCGGAGAAGCCGAAGGCCCCGAGGGCCCGGGCCTTGCCGGACTCGATGAGCCACTCCGCCGTGGCGAGGGTGTCTTCGAGCGGCGCGCTGGCCGCATCGCTGCCATCGAGGTAGAGCACGTCGATGCGGTCGGTGCCGAGCCGGGTCAGGGATGCCTCGACCGAGCGCACGAGGTTGACCGGTCCGAGGCCGGGATTGTCGAGGTGCCCGCCGACGCGCACCGCCAGCACGATGTCATCGCGCAGGCCGCGCGAGCGGATCCACTGCCCGATGATGTGCTCGCTGCGGCCCGACGCGAATGCGTCGGCCGTGTGGACGGTGTTGCCGCCCAGCTCGACGTAGCGATCGAGGATCTCGTGGCTGGATTCCAGATCGACGTTCCAGCCGAACTCGGCGCCGCCGAGGATCAGGGGGAAGACGGCCGGGCCCGATTCGCCGAGGGCGACGCGCACGCCGCGGCCCAGAGCGGGGCCCTGCACCGGGATCGGGGCGGAGGGATGCGGGGCATTCGTCGTGCTCGCGGGACCGCCCGCGGGCGCGTCTGTGGCGGCTGTCGTACCGACGCCGAAGAAAGCCATGTGCCACCCCCTCACGAAGCCCGTTCGGTGATTCGTGACGTTGTCTTACGCACCCCCCGGCGCGTACTTAGAGGCTAAGGCAGGTCTCCGACACTGACGTTCATTCCAGCGGACCGGCGGTAAACATTACATAACGCTTTGATCACGGCGCAGAGCGAAGGCCCGGTCGCCCACCGGACGGTGGACAACCGGGCCTCTGCGTGATCAATGGATCGATCAGCCTTCGGCGGGAGCCTCGGGGCCCTGGCTCGCGGCCGCACGGGATTCCTGATCGGCCGGCTCTTCGAGCACGGGCTCGAGCGACAGCTTGCCGCGGTCGTCGATCTTCGTGATCTTCACGAGGATCTTCTGGCCGACGTTGAGCACGTCTTCGACGTTCTCGACGCGCTTGCCGCCGGCGAGCTTGCGCACCTCACTGACGTGCAGCAGGCCGTCCTTGCCGGGAAGCAGCGAGACGAACGCGCCGAACGTCGCCAGCTTCACGACGGTGCCGAGGAACTGCTCGCCGATCTCCGGGTTGGTCGGGTTGGCGATCGCGTTGACCTGGGCGCGGGCGGCCTCGGCCGAGGGGCCGTCGGTCGCGCCGATGTAGACGGTGCCGTCCTCCTCGATGGAGATCTGTGCGCCGGTCTCGTCCTGGATGGAGTTGATCGTCTTGCCCTTGGGGCCGATGAGCTCACCGATCTTGTCGACGGGGATCTGCACGCTGATCACGCGGGGCGCGGTCGGTGCCATCTCGTCGGGACCCTCGATCGCGGCGTTCAGCACGCCGAGGATCGTGAGGCGAGCCTCGTGGGCCTGCTGCAGCGCCGCGGTGAGGACCGACGACGGGATGCCGTCGAGCTTCGTGTCGAGCTGGATCGCGGTGACGAACTCCGATGTGCCGGCGACCTTGAAGTCCATGTCGCCCAGGGCGTCTTCTGCACCGAGGATGTCGGTCAGGGCGGCGTAGCGCGTCTGGCCGTCGACCTGGTCGGAGACCAGACCCATCGCGATGCCGGCGACCGGGGCGCGCAGCGGCACGCCCGCGTTCAGCAGCGAGAGGGTCGACGCGCAGACCGAGCCCATCGACGTCGAGCCGTTGGAGCCGAGAGCCTCGGAGACCTGACGGATCGCGTACGGGAACTCCTCGCGGCTCGGCAGCACCGGCACGAGCGCGCGCTCGGCCAGGAAGCCGTGCCCGATCTCGCGACGCTTGGGGCTGCCGACGCGACCGGTCTCACCGGTCGAGTACGGCGGGAAGTTGTAGTGGTGCATGTAACGCTTGTGCGTCACGGGCGACAGCGAGTCGATCTGCTGCTCCATCTTGAGCATGTTCAGCGTGGTGACACCCAGGATCTGGGTCTCGCCGCGCTGGAAGATCGCGGAGCCGTGCACGCGCGGGATGACCTGCACCTCGGCGTCGAGCGGGCGGATGTCCGCCAGCCCGCGGCCGTCGATGCGGACACCCTCGGCGAGGATGCGCCCACGGACGATGAGCTTCGTGACCGACTTGTAGGCGGCGGAGAACTCCAGCGTCGCGGTTGCGGGCAGTTCGCTCGCCTCGACCGCGGCCAGAAGATCGGCCTTCACGCTCTCCTTGAGCGCGTCATCCGCATTCTGACGCTCGACCTTGTCGGCGATCTGGTAGATCGGGACGAGCTTGTCGTAGGCACGACCGGCGACGAAGTCGTAGGTCTGCTTGGAGTACGGCAGGAAGACCGGGTACTCCTGGATCTCCTTCGCCGCGGTCTTCGCGACGACGTTCTGCGCGGCGACGAGCTCCTTGATGAAGGGCTTCGAGGCCTCGAGGCCCTCGGCCACCACCTGCTCGTTGGGCTTGACGGCGCCGCCCTTGATGAGGTTCCAGCTGCCCTCGGTGGCTTCTGCCTCGACCATCATGATCGCGACATCGTCGTTGCCGTCGGCATCAGTGATGACGCGGCCGGCGACGATGAGGTCGAAGACGGCCTCCTCGAGCTGGGTGACGGTCGGGAACGCGATCCACTGGTCGGCGTTCTCGCCGTGCCCGGGGATGAGCGCGAGGCGCACACCGGCGATCGGACCCGAGAACGGCAGGCCGGAAATCTGGGTCGAAAGCGACGCGGCGTTGATGGCGAGGGCGTCGTAGAACTCGCCCGGCGCGATGGAGAGCACCGTGACGACGATCTGCACCTCGTTGCGGAGACCGTCGACGAACGACGGGCGCAGCGGGCGGTCGATGAGGCGGCAGACGAGGATCGCCTCGGTCGAGGGGCGGCCCTCACGACGGAAGAACGAGCCGGGGATCTTGCCTGCGGCGTACGAGCGCTCTTCGACGTCGACGGTGAGCGGGAAGAAGTCGAAGCCTTCGCGAGGGTGCTTGCCGGCGCTGGTGGCCGAGAGGAGCATCGTCTCCTCGTCGAGGTACGCCGCAACGGCGCCCTGCGCCTGCTGCGCGAGTCGTCCGGTCTCGAACCGGACGGTACGGGTGCCGAAGCGGCCGTTGTCGAGAACGGCTTCCGCGGCGGTGATTTCAGGACCTTCCAAGAGGTCTCTCCTTCTTTGTTTAGGCTCGCACGCGCGTTTCGCGCACGAGCTTGTGCGAAGGAGCAGGAACAGGCAGATCTCGGCGCGCGGCGATCGCCGCGATTCGCGCCAGCACTGGCCACCAGTAGAAAT
>NZ_DATMIO010000229.1:0-6700 GCF_035554235.1 Microbacterium sp.
CACTCGACGGAGGCGCCTCGAACCGCGTATCCCCAGCGGGCCTTCTCTCACACACCCCGGAACCCCCTCTTGCTTCCCACCTTTCTGATCGGCCTCCGCGAAGGCCTCGAGGCCGCCCTGGTGGTCGGCATCCTCGTCGCCTACCTCACGCGCCTCGGTCGACGCGATGTGCTCGGTCGCCTCTGGTTCGGCATCGGGCTCGCGGTGGCGCTCGCGCTCGCCATCGGCGCGGTCCTGACGTTCGGCGCCTACTCGCTGACGTTCGAGGCCCAGGAGCTCATCGGCGGCCTGCTCTCGGTGCTGACGGTCGCGATGGTGACGTGGATGATCTTCTGGATGCAGAAGGCCGGCCGCACCATGAAGCGCACGCTCGAAGGCGGGGTCGACCGGGCCCTCGCGCACGGAACGCTGTGGGCCCTCGTCGCGATCGGCTTCGTCTCGGTCGCCCGCGAGGGCATCGAGACCACGCTCCTCCTGTGGTCGATGGTGCAGTCGTTCGGCGATGCGCCCTCGGCGCTGCTGGGCGCCCTGCTCGGCATCCTCGCCGCGGCCGCGCTCGGCGTGCTGCTGGCGCGCGGGATGCTGCGCCTCGACCTGCGCGCGTTCTTCCTGTGGACGGGGGCCTTCCTCATCGTGGTCGCCGCGGGTGTGCTCGCGTACGGCATCCACGACCTCCAGGAAGCCGGTGCGCTACCCGGCCCGTTCACCGCACTCGCGCCGGTCGACCCCGCCACCGGCGCCGTTGCCGTCGGCGCGGCCGGCTTCCCGTTCGGCTGGGCCTTCGACCTCAGCGCGGCCATCCCCCCGAAAAGCCCGCTCGCCGCCATCATGCAGGCGACGGTCGGCTTCACGCCCAAGATGTCGTGGCTCCAGGTGATCGCCTGGACGCTCTACGTCGCGATCGTCGGTGCGGTCTTCGCGACGCGCGCTCGCCGGTCGCGCCCGCGGTCCGCGCACGCCGCGCAGCCCGAGCCGAACGACGCGCCGACCGAAGCCGCGGCATCCCGCCCTGAATCCACCCCGGCGGTCGTACCCGCACCGCCCGCCGTCACACACCAAGGAGCCCCATGACCACCCAGAGGATCCTCTCGGCCCTCGCCGCGACCGCCGCCGCGGGCCTCGTGCTGACCGGCTGCGTCGCGAAGGCCGATGTCGCCGCATCCGATGCCATCTCGGTGACGTCCACCGATAGCGCGTGCGATGTCTCGGCCACGACGGCGGCGAGCGGAACGCTCGCGTTCGACATCACGAACGGCGGCGACGACGTCACCGAGTTCTACCTGCTCGCCGATGACGGCCTGCGCATCGTCGGAGAGGTCGAGAACATCGCCCCCGGCGCGTCGCGCACCCTCACCGTCATCGCCCAGCCCGGCGAGTACTACACGCTCTGCAAGCCGGGCATGATCGGCGAGGGTGTCGGCCGCACCGGCTTCAGCGTGTCGGGCGATGCCGTTGCGATCGACGGACCGGACGCCGAGCTCAAGCAGAAGGCGGTCGATCTCTACGCCGCTTTCGTCAAGGACCAGGTGTCGCAGATGGTTCCGCAGGTCGAGAGCTTCGTCGCGGCCTACGAGTCGGGCGACGACGAGGCCGCCCGCGCCGCCTTCCCCCAGGTGCGCACCTACTACGAGCGCATCGAGCCGGTCGCCGAGGCACTCGGCGACCTCGACCCGCGCATCGACTTCCGCGAGGTCGACGCCGTCGCGGACGGCCTGGACTGGACCGGCTTTCACCGCATCGAGAAGGATCTGTGGGTTCCCGCGCAGGACGCGCTGAATGCGGATGGCGAGACGCCGGCGTGGCAGGACTGGGCACCGTCCACAACCGACGAGCGCGCAGCGTTCGGCGACCAGCTGATCGCCGATGTCGCCGAACTCTACGACTATGTGCACTCGGCCGACTTCCAGACCGCGCTCGACGAGCAGGGCGTCGCAGGCCTCAGCAACGGCGCCATCGCGCTGCTCGACGAGGTCGCCACGGGCAAGATCTCGGGCGAGGAGGACTGGTGGTCGGGCACCGACCTCTGGGACTTCGCGGCGAATGTCGAGGGGTCGAAGATGGCCTTCTCCTTGGTGCGCGACTTCGCGACGTCGAAGGGTGAGAAGGGGGCGGCGCTCGTCGAGAAGATCGACGCCGGCTACGCCGCTCTCGAGGCCTCGCTCGCGAAGCACGGCTCGCTCGCCGAGGGCTTCGTGTTCTACTCCGCACTGACGGATGCCGACAAGCGCGAGTTCACCGACCTGATCAACGCGCTCGCCGAGCCGCTGTCGCAGCTCACCGTCACCGTTCTGGAGTGACGTGAGCCGCCACGACTCCTCGACGACCGGCCCGGAGACCGGTACCCCCGTGCCCGGTGCCCCGGTCGCTGAGCCCGTCGAAGCGCCGGCGCCCGGTGTGAGCCGCCGCGGTCTGCTCGGGTTCGTCGGCGCCGGCGCCGCCGGCCTCGCGCTCGGTGCTTCCGCCGGCCTCGCGGGCGGGATCGCGGTGGGCCGGGCCAACGCCGAGGCCGAGGCCGCGGCATCCGTCTACGACTTCTACGGAACCCATCAGGCGGGCATCACCACGCCGGTGCAGGATCACCTCCACTTCGCGGCATTCGACATGATGGCGGGCTCGACGCGGGACGATCTGATCTCGCTGCTGCAGGACTGGTCGTATGCCGCGGCACGCATGACCCGCGGTCTCGAGGTCAGCGCCTCCGGGGCGGTCGGAGGCTCGCCCGAGGCGCCGCCGGATGACACCGGCGAGGCGCTCGGGCTGCCCGCCAGCGGACTGACGATCACGTTCGGCTTCGGTCCGACGCTGTTCGAGGCGGCGGGCGACGATCGCTTCGGCATCTCCGCGCGGCGATCTCCCGAGCTTCAGGACCTCCCCGCCTTCCTCGGGGACGACCTCGATCCGCTTGCGAGCGACGGCGACCTCTGCATCCAGGTGTGCGCGGACGATCCCCAGGTCGCGGTGCACGCCGTGCGCAACCTCAGCCGGATCGCCTTCGGGCGAGCCCGCATCCGGTGGTCTCAGCTCGGATTCGGCCGCACGTCCAAGACGACCGCGGCCCAATCCACGCCGCGCAACCTGTTCGGGTACAAGGACGGCACGGCCAACATCCTCTCCGACGACAAACCCGCGCTCACCGACCACGTGTGGGTCCAAGAAGCCGACCAGCCCGCCTGGATGGTGGGCGGATCGTATCTCGTCGCCCGCAAGATCGCGCAGCTCATCGAGTCGTGGGACCGCGTGCGCCTCGCCGAGCAGAATCGCATCATCGGCCGTTCGAAGGGCGAGGGGGCGCCGCTCTCGGGCGGCGACGAGTTCACGCAGCCCGATTTCGCGAAGACGGATGCCGCGGGGGCGCCGTCGATCGACATGGCGGCGCACGTGCGACTCGCGAATCCGCAGCACAACGGCGGCGCGCGCATGCTGCGCCGCGGCTACAACTTCGTCGACGGCAACAACAACCTCGGGCGCCTCGACGCGGGCCTCTTCTTCCTGTCGTACCAGCGCTCGCCCGAGCAGTTCGTCACGGTGCAGCGCGCGTTGTCGACCGACGCACTCAACGAGTACATCCGCCCCGTGGGATCGGCGATCTTCGCGGTGCCTCCCGGAGCGACGCCCGGCTCGTACGTCGGCGCCGGCCTCTTCGCCTAGGGGTCCTACGCCCGGGCGGCGAGCACGAACGGCAGCACGGCACCCGCGCCCGCGCGCCGGAGCAGCCGCCCGGCGACCGTCAGCGACCAGCGGCTGTCGACGAGGTCGTCGACCAGCAGCACCGGGCCGCCCTCGAGGGCGCCGACGGCCCTGCTCAGCTCCGGCCCGAGCGCGAAGCTGCCGGCGACGCCGGCGAGGCGGTACGCGCTGTTGTCGCCCGCGGCACCGGGCCCCGCTCCCGTCAGCTCCAGCGAGCCGAGCAGCGGAAGGCGGCCGACCTCGGCGATCGTTCGGGCGAGGGATGCCACGAGCAGCGGGTGAGCGCGGGACGGCATCGCCACGACCCCGGCGGGGCGCGCCTCCCAGTTCCAGTCAGCGAGCACTCGCACGCAGGCCTCGGCCATGGCGGGCGTGATCTCGGCGTCGGGGGTGCCCGGACTGAACCGCTCCCGCAGGGGCCCTCCCCAGCCGAGGTCGGTCAGGCGGGCGAGCGCCCGGCCCGGCTCGAGGCGCTCTCCCGGCGGGATGTTGCCCCGCACGTCGAGGCCGAGCCGGCCCATCCCGCTCGGCCACTGTGCCCGTGGCTCGACCAGAACGCCCACGCGGCTCATGGCGGCTCCGGCCGCGGCGGTCGTCGCTTCCGCGATGCCGGTCGGATACCACGGCGACGCGCAGTTGTCGCACCTGCCGCAGGGCGCCGCGGCGGGATCATCGAGCGCGCGCTGCAGGAACTCCATGCGGCATCCGGATGTCGTCTCGTAGGCGATCATCGCCCGCTGCTCGGCTCTGCGCGCCTCCGCGATGCGCTCGTACCGCTCCGCATCGTACGTCCACGGCGTGCCCGTGGCGCGCCATCCGCCCTGCACGCGCTCGACCGCGCCATCGACATCGAGCACCTTGAGCAGCAGTTCGAGTCTGCCGCGGCGGATGTCGACCCGGGCCTCGAGTGCCACGGTGGAGAGCGCGCCCCCGTCGTGGTTCAGTTCGTCGAGCACCGCCGTCGCCTTCGCCTCGTCGGGCATCGACGACGTGGCGAAGTACTGCCAGATCGCCTCGTCCTCGGGTCCGGGCAGCAGCAGCACGTCGGCCTGCGCGGTCGCGCGCCCGGCGCGCCCGACCTGCTGGTAGTACGCGACGGGCGTGGACGGCGCGCCCATGTGGATGACGAACGAGAGGTCGGGCTTGTCGAACCCCATGCCGAGCGCGCTCGTGGCGACGAGGGCCTTCACCCGGTTCTCCTTGAGAAGACGTTCCGATTCCTCCCGCTCGGCGGGGTCGGTCTGGCCGGTGTACGCCCGCACCGCGTGGCCGGCCTCGCGCAGCAGCCGCGCGGTGTCGTCGGCGGCCGACACCGTGAGTGTGTAGATGATGCCGCTCCCCGGCAGGTCGCCGATGTGGCTGAGCAGCCACGCGAGTCGGGTGGCGGCGTCGGGGAGGCGCAGAACCCCGAGCCGCAGCGACTCCCTCGCCAGCGGGCCTCGGATCGTCAGCACCCCTCCGGTGCCCATCCCGAGCTGCTCCTCCACGTCGTGAACGACCCGCTCGTTCGCGGTGGCGGTGGTCGCCAGCACCGGCACGCCGGTGGGCATGCCGCCGATCAGGTCGCGCAGGCGGCGGTAGTCGGGCCGGAAGTCGTGGCCCCAGTCCGAGATGCAGTGCGCCTCGTCGACGACGAGGAGTCCCACGCGTGCCATCAGCGCCGGCAGCTGCTCGTCGCGGAACTTCGGGTTGTTCAGCCGCTCGGGGCTGACGAGCAGCACATCGAGCGCGTCGTCGCCGAGGCGAGTCAGGATGTCGGCCCACTCCAGCGGGTTGGCGGAGTTGATGCTCGCCGCCCGCACCCCCGCCCGCTCGGCCGCCGCGACCTGATCGCGCATCAGGGCGAGCAGCGGCGACACCAAGATGGTCGGGCCCGCACCGCGGCGGCGCAGGAGCAGGGTCGCGACGAAGTAGACGGCGGATTTGCCCCACCCCGTGCGCTGCACGACGAGGGCCCGCGCACGGTGCTGCACCAGCGTCTCGATCGCCTCGTACTGGCCCTCGTGGAAGCCGGCATCGTCGTTGCCGACCAGGCGCCGCAACGCTGTCAGTGCCTCCGCCCGCAGACCATCGACAGTCTCTTCGCTCACTCCGCGACCGTACAGGGTGGCACGGACGTCACGCGCACGAAGTGGTGCGGCTCACCCGTTCTGCCTGGGATCTGGCCGCCGGCGCGACCCGTCGAGCCGGCCGCGCGTCGCCTCGGGGGTGCGGCGCGAACCCGTCGGGTCGGAGCGGTGGCCCTCGCGCCGCGCGAGCCCGGGGTCGGCGAAGAGCCAGGTCGGCCTCGGTTCGACGAGTGGCCGGAACACGCGCCGCACGGGCTTCGTCGAAAGCCCCACGGCGATGAGCACCGAGGCCACGACCACGACGGGCAGCCAGATCCACGTCGGATCGAGGTCGCGCAGCACGCCGGATTCCCGGAAGGGATAGAGCACGAACGAGTGCAGCAGGTAGACGTACATCGTGTACTGCCCGAAGTGGGTCCAGCGGTGCGATCCGCGTGGGACGAGCGCGAAGAATGCGACGCTCAGCACGAGCGCTATCGCCATCACCGCGAGGCGCACACCGCCCGCCCACCACTGCGGGCCGACGAGGTCGGAGTACGACTCGTCGTAGAAGAGCCAGTGCCGCAGGTCGACGGCCGCCCACACATCCTTGCCGGCCCAGGCGAGCCAGCCCGCCATGGCGAACAGGGCGAGGGCGCCGACGAAGACCCACCACGGTCGCCGGCCCAGGAGCCGGAAACGGGCGACGACGTCGTTTTCGCTCAGCCACCAGCCGAGCGTGAAGAACGGCAGCAGCCCGAGTGTGCGGGCGAGAGAGAACGTGCTGTCGACATTCGGCAGGTACCCCGCGCCGATGGAGATGAGCACCGTCCACAGGAGCGGCCAGCGCAGCAGGGCGAGATAGGGGAGCACCAGACGGAACGTGCCGAGCGCGAGCAGGAACCACAGGGTCCACGACGGCTCCGAGAGATTGGCGTCGGCCTGCCCCTCGACGACCCACTTCG
>NZ_DATMIO010000230.1:0-22478 GCF_035554235.1 Microbacterium sp.
GAATGTACAGGTCGGTGAACGAGCGTGTCCAATCGAGACCGGTAATGCGGGGCAACACTCGAGCGGATGCCCGGGCGCCGCGCCTACCCTCGATGGCATGTCCGAGCTCACCCTGCCGATCCTCGATCTCTCCCAGCTGGATGCCGGGCCGGAAGCCGCGGAGCGATTCCGGTCGGAGCTGCGCGCCGCGACTCACGATGTGGGCTTCTTCTATCTGACCGGCACAGGCGTAACCCCGGCGCTCGAGGCACGGCTGCACCAGGCCGCGCGGGACTTCTTCGCCCTCCCCGAGGCCGACAAGCTCGCGATCGAGAATGTGACGAGCCCGCATTTCCGCGGATACACGCGGGTCGGCGGAGAGCGCACGCAGGGCCGGGTGGACTGGCGCGAGCAGATCGACATCGGTCCCGAGCGCGAGGCCGTCGCCGACCCGGATGCGCCGGACTACACGCGCCTGATCGGCCCGAACCTGTGGCCCGACGCGCAGCCCGAGCTGCGGGAGGTGGTGGCCGAATGGCACGCCCGTCTCTCGGACGTCGCCCGCACGCTGCTGCGGGCGTGGGCGGGTGCCCTCGGCGCACCCGAGGACTACTTCGACTCGCACTTCGGCGAGCCATCCACCCTCATCAAGATCGTCCGCTACCCGGGCAAGGAGGACCCGACCCCGCAGCAGGGCGTCGGGGCGCACAAGGACTCCGGCGTGCTGACGCTGCTCTGGGTCGAGCCCGGCAAGGGCGGGCTCCAGGTCGAGCGGAACGGGGTGTGGGTCGACGCGCCCGCGGTGCCCGGGGCCTTCGTCGTGAATATCGGCGAACTGCTCGAGTATGCGACCCAGGGATACCTGAAGGCCACCAACCACCGCGTGATCTCACCGCGCTACCCCGACGACCGCATCTCGGTGCCGTTCTTCTTCAACCCGGCGCTCGACAAACGGCTGCCGATCATCGAGCTTCCCGCCGAGCTCGCGGCCGAGGCGACGGGAGTCACGCAGGATCCGAGCAACCCGATCCACGCCCTCTATGGCGAGAACGCGCTGAAGTCCCGCCTGCGCGCGCACCCGGACGTGGCGGAGATCCACCACCCCGACCTCGTCGCGGCGCGGTCCGCGGCATCCGCCCGCTGACCCGCGCCCGCGCATCACCCGTTCTCGCGTTCCCCGCCTGTCAGTCGAGAAACGGTCCGGCGTCCGAGACTCACGGCGTCACCGCGTTTCTCGGCCGCCCGACCGTTTCTCGTCGGCAGGCGCGGGGCGCACAGCGAAGGGCCGCCCCAGACCTGGGACGGCCCTTCGAGAAGTGCGATGTACGCTGGGTCGCTCTAGCGCCGCAGCCCCAGGCGCTCGATCAGCGAGCGGTAGCGCGCGATGTCGATGTCCTGGAGGTAGCCGAGCAGACGGCGGCGCTGACCGACCATCAGGAACAGACCACGACGTGAGTGGTGGTCGTGCTTGTGGTCCTTCAGGTGCTCTGTGAGGTCTTTGATGCGCTGCGTCAGCATCGCGACCTGCACCTCGGGGGATCCGGTGTCACCGGGGTGCGTCGCGTACTCTTCGATGATCGCCTTCTTGGCGTCGAATTCAAGTGCCATAGATGGGATCCCCTCTCTCCTCATTGCGCGGCGCCCATCGCCTTATGCGTGAGCTCTCTTTATCCGCGGCCGATCGAACGGCAACCTGAGGAGTCTACCAGCCGCGGCATCCCGCGGCGAACGGGCGCGGAAGTGGCGGGAGAAGCGGGCGGATGACGTGCCCTGACCGGCACGAAACCGCCAACCACCGGCGGGATTCGGACGCGGCATCCGCGATCGGGTTCGCATGTCGGATGCCGCGAGTAGAGTCGCCCGCGTGACCACGACGACGACCTCCGCCGCCACCGCCGCTGCGACCGCGAAGGCGCCCTCGTCGGCATCCGTGACCCTGCAGTTCGCGCTCACGGGCATCATCTGGGGCTCGAGCTTCCTCTTCATGAAGGTCGCGCTCGAGGGGATCTCTCCCGCCCAGGTGGCGTGGTCGCGCCTCATCCTCGGGGCCCTGACGCTGGGGCTCTTCGTCGCGCTGCGGCGCGACCCGCTCCCCCGTCAGGTGCGCATCTGGGCGCACATGACCGTGCTCGCGGTGTCGTTCTGCGTGATCCCGTTCCTGCTCTTCTCCTGGGCCCAGCAGCACGTGACCTCGGGGCTCGCGAGCATCTACAACGCGACGACGCCGATCATGACGGCAGTCATGGCCGGGCTGCTGTTCCGGGTCGAGAAGCTCAAGCTCGTGCAGATCGCGGGCATCCTGGTGGGCATCCTCGGTGTCATGGTGATCATCGCTCCCTGGCAGGGACTCGATTTCAGCCAGAGCCTCGTCGCACAGCTCGCGTTCCTCGGCGCAACCGCGTGCTACGGCTTCAGCCTCGCGTACATGCGCAAGTTCGTGTCGAACACGGGCATGAGCGCCCTCGTGTTCTCGTTCCTGAACATCGGGATCGCCGCGGCCATCATGGCCGTGCTGACGCCGGTGCTCGTGCTGACGCCGGTGCGGCTGGATCCGTGGATCGTGGGGAGCGTCCTCCTGCTCGGATGCCTGGGCACGGGCGTCGCGTACATCTGGAACCAGAACGCCCTCCGGGCCTGGGGCCCGACGCGCGCGTCGACCGTGACCTACATCACGCCGGTGGTGGGGGTCGCGCTCGGCATCATCGTGCTGGGCGAAACCCTGTCGTGGAACGAGCCGGCCGGCGCGATCGTCGTGTTCCTCGGCATCCTGCTCGCCCAGGACCGTTTGCGCCGTAGGCGCGTCGCCCCAGCGCCCGCTGGGCCGGCGACGGCGTCGGCCCGCAACGACGAAGGGGCGGGTGCCGCGGCGCTCGCGCTGAGCACCGACGAAGCACCCGCCCCTGTATCGGCTCCGGTCAGTCCTGCTGGAGCGCACCCTGCAGGTCGAGCGTGATCGTGACATCCTTGCCGACGAGCACTCCGCCGGTTTCGAGGGCGGCGTTCCACGTCAGGCCGAAGTCCTCGCGGTTGATGACCGTCGTCGCGGTCGCGCCGGCCTTGTAGTTGCCCCACGGGTCGGTGCCGAAACCGCCGAAGTCGAACTCGAGCGTGACGGGCTTGGTCGTGCCCCGAATCGTCATGTCACCGTCGACGAGCATCTCGCCCTTCTCGACGCGCACACCGGTGGAGACGAACTCCATGGTCGGGAAGGCCTCGACGTCGAAGAAGTCGGCCGAGCGCAGGTGCTGGTCGCGACCGGAATCCCCGGTGTCGAGGGAGCTCGCATCGACGCTGGCCGTGACCTTCGCCTCGAGCGGGTTCTCGGGGGCGATGAGCGTGGCGCTCTTCATGCCGAAGGTTCCGCGCACCTTCGAGATCATCATGTGGCGCACGCTGAACTGCACCTCGCTGTGCGAGGGGTCGAGCACCCACGTGCCTGCGCGGTAGCCGGGGACGTCGAGAACGGGGTCGGTGACAGAGGTCATTCGTGCTCCTTGGGTCGGGGGCTGCGGTGGGTCCGCAGCGTTCCCTCCCCTCAACGGCTCCTCACTCCGATGCATTCCCGTGAATACAACATTCTCTCGGCGAACATGCGAACGGCCCGCGGCGCGGATGCGCGGCGGGCCGTTCGTGGCGTGTCGGCTCAGCCGACCGCGAGAAGATCGATGATGAAGATGAGGGTCTTGCCCGCAAGGGAGTGCCCGCTGCCGGCCGGTCCGTAGGCCAGGGCCGGCGGGATCACGAGTTCACGACGTCCTCCGACCTTCATGCCGGGAATGCCCTCCTGCCAGCCCTGGATCAGTCCCCGAAGGGGGAACTGGATGCTCTCCCCGCGGCTCCACGAGGAGTCGAACTCCTCGCCGGAGTCGTACTCGACGCCGGCGTAGTGCACCGTGACGGTGTCGCCGGGCTTGGCCTCGGGGCCGTCGCCCTCGATGAGGTCGCGGATGACGAGAGTCTCCGGAGCGGGACCCTGAGGGGCGTCGAATTCTGGCTTGATGCGGTCGTCAGTCATGACTCCATCCAACCCGGCCGGATGGCCATGGTCAATCTGGGCGGCGAGCCGCGCGATATCTCGCCCGCGACGTGCGCCTAGTGGGACGAGAAGCAATCCTTGACACACCAACGGGTGGCAGGCACGCTGGGTACACAGACCAACTCAGCGCTCGGTTGCACGCAGGCATCGCCGCGGTACCGAGCGCTGAGTTTCGCCCCCGGCATCCCGGCCCGGCGTCTCCCGCGCCGGCGGTCTCACCGCGCCAGCAGGGCCGACCGGGCCGCCGCTGTGCGGGTCAGGAGCACGTGTTCATCGTCGGCCGCCCGCGGGTCGCGCCCCGATATCGCGCGCTGGCGGGCAGCGGCGAGGGCCGTGGCGTCCGCGATGAAGGTCTTCATCGTGGCGGTCCGGTCGCCCGTGAGCGTGCGCGCCCATGCGAGGCCCGCGCGGCGGCCGGCGGGGGTTGCGAGCATGTCGACCTCCTGGGGCGTGAACCACCCCGCGAGCGCATAGTCGCCGAGCCGGTTGCGCGTCAGCCTGGCCTCTTCGCGCTTGAGCGCGAGCACCCCGAGGATGAAGAGCACGAACAGCGGGATCTGCAGCGTCAGGTAGAGCTGGAAGAAGTCGCCGAACATCGCGGAGCCGTTCCAGAACGCGTGCAGCAGGATCGCCCCACTCAGACCGAGGCACCACGGCCCCAGCGCTGCACCGATGCTCGAGCCTCGCCGCGCGGCCAGTCCGAGGGCGAATCCGGTCACCGCGGTGAACATCGCATGGGCGAACGGCGAGAGGATGCCGCGCACGAAGAAGGTGGTGGTCAGCTCTCCCGCGCCGCCCTCGATGTAGCTGATCGCGAAGTACTGGATGTTCTCGGTGAATGCGAAGCCGGCACCGATGAGCGCGCCGTACACGACGCCGTCGACGGGCCCATCGAACGCGCGCCGGGCCGACGCGAAGATGATCAGAAGCCCGATCCCCTTGCCGATCTCCTCGACGATCGGCGCCTGCACGACCGAGCGCAGAACATCGCGGGCGCCCGATTCGACGCCGCCGAGGGCGCCGCTGATGAGCAGGTCCACAAGGAGGGCTATCGCGACGGCGGCGATCGCACCCCACGCGATCGCGAACACCACGAGGCTCCACGGTTCGGGCTCCCAGCGGTCGACCAGGCGCGCGGCCGCGAGCACGACGAGGAACGGCACGACGGCGACGACCATGCCGATGATGGATGCCGCCGCGCCGAGCGCGCTCAGGAAGTAGCCGACGAGGACGACCAGCACCACGACGAGGATGCCGAAGAGCCAGACGGAAGCGACCCGGCCGCGACGTGCGGTGACCGGCAGCGCCGGGACATGCACCGCGGCGGGTGGACCGGGGGGAATGAGGGCGCCGGCGCCATGCCGGGGCTGCGCGAGCGGAGAGGCGAACTCCCCCGGAGGCGGCGGCGGGCTGTACGTCACAATCGTCAGCCTAAGCGCTCACGCCGCCGGAGCACGGCCTCGACGGGTAGCGTGGAAGGATGCGCTTTGCCCACGTCCGCCCCGGAGGCGCGGGCGATCCCGTCCTGGCCGTGATCATCGACCGGCAGGCGATCCCTGTGCCCGCCCTCTTCGATGGCGCCCCCGCGGACCTTCAGACCCTCATCGCGGGGGGCGACGAGGCTCTCGACCGTGTGCGCGCGGCGGTCGATGCCGGCCCCGACGCCGCGCCGCGGCATCCGCTCGATGGGGCAACGTTCGCCTCGGCGGTGACGAATCCGCCCACCATTCTCGCGATCGGCCTCAATTATGCGGCCCACTCGAGCGAGCTCGGGCTCAAGACCGACACCGGGGCCACCGTCTTCGTGCTGTGGCCGAACTCGCTCGCTGCCCACGAGACGACGACCTCGTGGCCGCGCTCGCTCAGCGAATCGGTCGACTACGAGGCCGAACTGGGCGTTCTCATCGGGCGCCCCGCGAAGGACGTCGACATCGACGCGGCCCTCGACCACGTCTGGGGTTACACGGTCGTGAACGACATCACCGCGCGCGACATCCAGTTCAGTGAAGCGCAGTGGTCACGGTGCAAGTCGTTCGACGGCTTCACGCCCACCGGGCCGTTCGTGGTCACCGCCGACGAGGTTCCCGACCCGCAGGACCTGCACATCTGGGCGGTCGTCGACGGTCACCTGGTTCAGGACGCGACGACGGGCCAGATGGTGCGGTCGGTGGCGACGCTGATCTCGCAACTCAGCCGTTCGGCCACCCTGCTGCCGGGCACTCTGATCTCGACCGGCAGTCCCGGGGGTGCGGGCTACTCGCGGGATCCGCAGATCTTCCTTCGCGACCGGTCCACCGTGACCGTGGGCGTCGACGGCATCGGCGAACTCACGACGCACTGCCGCATCCTCGACTGAACGAGCGCGACGCTCGAGCGGAGTGCGGGGCGCGATCGAGGGTCGGCGCCCCGCAGGCTCAGCGCTACCCGCAGTTCAGCGTGACGGTGACGCCGTTGATCTCGTGGGTACCGGTGCCGTACTGCGCGCACAGCTCGGCGCCCGCCGCGATCGCGCCGGTGATCAGGGCGATGGCGATGATGATCCCGACGACCATCAGCACGGAGCTGACGATGATCGCCCACACCGCGGGCGTGTTCTTGTAGCCGGCCTTCTTGCTCTGCACCAGCGCGATGATGCCGAGGATCAGCGCGACGAGCTGCACGAAGAACGCCAGGATGAGGGCGACGATGCCCAGGGTCCTGCCGGGGATCGTCGGGCTCACCGGGGCGCCGGTCGGGGCGGGCGGCGGGGCCGCGCCGTAGGGCGGCGGGGCGTTCTCGGGGTTCTGCGCGTCGGTCACTGTGAATCCTCTCGGAGTTGGCTGTGTGGATCGAACGCTAGCGGGCATCCTCGCCCGCGGGCAACTGCGACGCGCCGGGCGCGCCGGAGCCACGCCGGGGTGGCACGCGAGGTCAGCGCTGATCGGGACTGGGCTGATCGGTCCTGGGCTGATCGGCCCTGGGCGGCGGCGGCACGAGCGGGATCGCGGCGGTGATCGCCTCGAGTCCCGAGAGGCGCGCGGGCGAGAGCTGCTTCGTGACCTCCTCGCGGGTCATCAGCCCACCCTCGACGACGAGATCCGCGACGTTGTGTCCGGTGAGCAGCGCCGTCTTGGCGAGGGCGGCCGCCGCCGCGTAGCCGATGAACGGGGTGAGCGCGGTGATCACGCCCACCGACGAGCCGACCATCCCGCCGAGCCGCTCGCGGTTCGCGGTGATGCCCTCGACGCAGTTCACGCGCAGGGTCCACATCGCCTGCCGCATCCACGTGATCGACTGGAAAATCGAGTGCGCGATCACGGGCTCGAAGGCGTTGAGCTGGAGCTGACCGGCCTCCACCGCCATCGTGACCGTCATGTCGGCCCCGACGACCGAGAAGGCCACCTGGTTGACGACCTCGGGGATGACGGGGTTGACCTTGCCGGGCATGATGCTCGATCCCGCCTGCCTCGGCGGCAGGTTGATCTCGCCGAAGCCCGCCTGCGGACCGCTGGAGAGCAGGCGCAGGTCGTTGCAGATCTTCGAGAGCTTGATGGCGTTGCGCTTGAGCGACGAGGAGAACGACATGAAGGCGCCCGTATCGCTCGTGGATTCGACGAGGTCGACGGCGGTCTCGAGGTCGAGGCCGCTGATGGCGCGGAGATGACGGAGCACCTCGGCCGCGTAGTCGGGATGGGCGGTGATGCCCGTGCCGATCGCGGTCGCGCCCATGTTGATCTCGAACAGCAGGTAGGCGTTCTCGGTGAGGCGGTTGTAGTCCTCGCGCAGCGTCGTGGCGAACCCGTTGAACTCCTGACCGAGCGTCATCGGAACGGCATCCTGCAGCTGCGTGCGGCCGACCTTGAGCACGTCATGGAACTCCACGGCCTTGTCGAGGAAGGCCATCCGGAGCAGGTTCAGCTCCTCGAGCAGGCTGCGCAGGGTCAGCGAGAGCCCGACCTTGATCGCCGTGGGGTAGACATCGTTGGTCGATTGGCTGCGATTGGTGTCATCGATCGGCGAAAGGAAGGCGTAATCGCCCTTCTGCCGGCCGGCCAGTTCGAGGGCGATGTTGGTGATGACCTCGTTGGCATTCATGTTGGTCGAGGTGCCGGCGCCGCCCTGGATGACGCCGACCACGAACTGGTCGTGGAACTCCCCGTCGATCACCCGCTGGCATGCCCGGTCGATGAGGTCGGCGCTCTCGGGCCCGAGGGCACCGATCTCGCGGTTGGCGCGGGCCGAGGCCTGCTTCACCATCGCGAGCGCGACGACCAGATCGGGGTACACCGAGATGGGGCGCTTGCTGATCGGAAAGTTCTCGAGAGCGCGCGCCGTGTGGATGCCCCAATAGGCGTCTGCGGGGATCTCCAGGGATCCCAGGGAATCGGTCTCGGTGCGGGTACGCGTCACTGCGTCCGGGGCCATGTGCTGTGTCCTCGTGGGTCGGTGCGACGGCGGGGGGATGCTTCGAGCCTACCCGGCGGGGCGCCGCAGGTCGGCTGCGCTGCAGGTCACACGGGCGGCGCCACCTTCCGCGAAAACTGATCGAGCCGCTCCGCCGGGCTGAGCCGAGCCATCCGCTCCACCCACTCGTCGGAGAAGAAGTCACCGGTCGGCGCATCGACGACCGGCACGACGGAGTGCGTAGAGGTGTCGTCGTAGACGTGCACGAGATGGAAAGACTGCCCGGCATCCATTCCGTTCACCGCGCTCGCGGGACGCGCGAGGTTCATCGTGTAGCACGTGGCCGCCGCGACGTTCACCGGAACTCCGGCGAAGCTGCCGCTGGTCGAGTAGTGCAGATGGCCGGCCAGGATGCCGCGGACGTCGGTGCCCGCGATCACCTCCGCGAGACGCCCCTGGTCGCGCAGTTCGAGGATGTCGAAGAGCGGGATGTGCGAGGGAAGCGGCGGGTGGTGCATCGCGAGGAAGGTGCCCAGTGGCGCGGGCGTCTGCAGCGTCTCGCCCAGCCAGGCGAGCTGCTCGGCGTCGACATCGCCGTGGTGCCACCCGGGCACCGTGGTGTCGAGGGCGATGAGACGCAGTCCGCCGAGATCCCAGACCCCGGTGACGGGCTGCTGGGTCGGCGGCAGGTCGAGCATCCCCTCGCGGAGGGCGGGCCGCTCGTCGTGGTTGCCCGCGACCCAGATCACGGGGGCTCCGAGCCGCTCGGCGACAGGTTCGACGGCGGCGCGGAGGCGCCGGTAGGCCTCGGGTTCGCCGAGGTCGGCGAGGTCTCCGGTGAACACGATCGCGTCGGGCCGGATCGCGAGAGCCTCGACGGCGCGCAGCGTCTGGACGAGGTTCGCCTCCGTGTCGTACCGCCCCCCGAGCGGCCGATTGCCCGCGAGCAGGTGCGTGTCGCTGACATGCACGATCGTGCGCCGAGCCGGCGGGTACTGGCCGAACTGCACGGCCGCGGCCGGGCCCACGCGCCCGGAGGCTCCGGGCGCCGCGCCCGCGGCACGCGGAGGGGGTATGGGGACCATGCCCCCAAGCCTAGGGCGGGCCGCCGACCCGCATTCCACCCACCCACCATCGACGCAGAACGCCCGGGGTCAAACCCCTCGACTAGCGTTGACGCGTGACCCCTGAGCACCCCGCATCCAGCATCCCTCCCGTCGCCGCTCGGACCTCGACGGTGCGCGCCCATCATGGCGACTCCTTCGACGACCCGTACGAGTGGTTCCGGGCGAAAGAGGACCAGGCCGTGATCGCCCACCTCGAGGCGGAGAACGCGCACACGGATGCCGCGACCGCGCATCTGGAGCCCCTCCGCACCCGCATCTTCGACGAGATCAAGGCCCGCACCCTCGAGACCGACCTGTCGGTGCCGTCCCGTCGCGGCGCGTGGTGGTACTACGGCCGCACGGTCGAAGGCCAGCAGTACGGCATCCAGTGCCGCGCCCCGATCGCGGGCCCGGATGACTGGACTCCCCCGATTCTCGAGCCGGGCGTCGACGTCCCGGGCGAGCAGGTGCTGCTCGACGGGAACGTCGAGGCCGAGGGTCACGAGTTCTTCTCGCTCGGCAGCTTCGACGTCTCGAAGGACGGCACCCGGATGTTGTTCGGGGCGGATGTCACGGGCGACGAGCGCTACACGATTCGCGTTCGCGACCTGACCACGGGCGCGTCGTTCCCCGACGTGATCCCCGACACGTTCTCGGGCGCGGAATTCACGCCCGACGGCTCCGGCATCCTCTATACGACCGTGGACGACGCCTGGCGGCCCGACACCCTGTGGCTGCACACGGTCGGCACCGAGGTCGACGCCGACGTGACTCTCTTCCACGAGCCCGACGAGAAGTACTGGCTCGGCGCCGGCATCACCCGCAGCGACAAGTACCTGGTGATCTCGGTCGGCTCGAGCATCACCTCCGAGGCGCGCATCGTCGACACCGCGGACCTGACCGCAGAGCCCCGGCTGGTCTGGCCGCGCACCGAGGGCGTGGAGTACTCGGTCGATCACGCCGTGATCGACGGCGAGGACGCCCTTCTCATCGTGCACAACGACGGCGCCCTCGACTTCGAGCTGGTGCAGGTGCCGGCCGACGACCCGCGAGGCGAGCGCCGCGTCCTTCTGCCGCATGCGCCCGGCCAGCGGCTGCTCGATGTGGACTGCTTCCGCGACTTCGCGATCGTCGAGTACCGGCGCGGGGGTCTGGCCCGCGTCGGACTGCTGGACTACGCAAGCGGCGACGTCGACGAGCTCGCTTTCGACGAGCCGCTTTACACGGCGGGAACAAGCGGCAACCCCGAGTGGGCGCCGCCCGTGATCCGGCTGGGCTACGACTCATTCGTCACCCCCGGGACGGTGTACGACTACGACCTCGCCACCGGCGAGCTCGTGCTGCGCAAGCGCCAGCCGGTGCTCGGCGGGTACGAGCCCGAGCACTACGCGCAGGCGCGGGTGTGGGCGACGGCGCAGGATGGCACGCAGCTGCCCGTCTCGCTCGTGTGGAAGCGCTCGTTCGGGGATGCCGGGGCCTCTCCGCGGCCGCTGCACCTGTACGGCTACGGCTCGTACGAGCACTCCATCGAGCCCCGATTCTCCATCGCCCGGCTCTCCGAACTCGACCGCGGTGTGATCTTCGCCGTCGCCCACGTGCGCGGCGGCGGGGAGATGGGGCGCCAATGGTACGAAGACGGAAAGCTGCTGCAGAAGCGCAACACGTTCACGGACTTCGTGGACATCGCGATGCACCTCATCGACAACGGCTACACGTCCCCCGACCGGATCGTGGCCGAGGGAGGCAGCGCCGGAGGCCTCCTGATGGGTGCGGTGGCGAACATCGCGCCGGAGCTCTTCGCCGGCATCGTCGCCGCCGTGCCGTTCGTCGACGCCCTCACGACGATTCTCGACCCCTCGCTGCCGCTCACGGTCATCGAGTGGGACGAGTGGGGCGACCCGCTCCACGACCCCGACGTCTACGCCTACATGAAGTCCTACTCTCCGTATGAGAACGTCCGTCCCGGAGTCGAGTACCCGCGGATCCTCGCCGTGACCTCGCTCAACGACACCCGGGTGCTGTACGTGGAACCGGCGAAATGGGTGGCCCGGCTCCGCGAAGTCGGTGCCGATGCCCTCCTCAAGTGCGAGATGGTCGCGGGACACGGTGGCGTCAGCGGGCGCTACAACTCCTGGAAGGAGCGCGCCTTCGAACTGGCGTGGCTGCTCGATGTGCTCGGGCTCGCCGACACGGAGTAGGCAGCGGCGCTTCCGCAGCGCTCGCTCAGCGACCGGAGCCCGGTTCGCCGGTCCCTGAGCGACGAGCGCGGAGCACCCGGACGAAGGGGTCAGCCGAAGAGCGCGGCGGCTTCTTCGTAGCGGTAGAGCGGGACGGTGTTCAGTTCGCCGAGGGCGTCGGAGAACGGCACCCGCACGATATCGGTGCCCTTCAGGGCCACCATCTGCCCCCACGCCTGATCGACGATCGCGTCGGCCGCGTGCAGGCCCAGGCGGGTCGCGAGCACTCGGTCAAAGCCCGACGGCGAGCCGCCGCGCTGGATGTGACCGAGCACCGTGGCACGGGTCTCGATGCCGGTGATCCGCTCGATCTCGGGGGCCAGGATCTCGCTGATGCCGCCGAGGCGGGGGCGATTGAACGCATCGAGGCCCTTGTCGCTGTAGGCCTCGTCCATGTCCTTCAGCGTGAACCCCTCCGAGACCACGACGAGCGGCGCGCGGCCCCTGTCATTGGCCTTCGTGACGAGCGCGCAGATCTCATCGATGGTCATCGGGACCTCGGGGATGAGGATGGCGTGCGCGCCCGCGGCGATTCCCGCGTGCAGTGCGATCCATCCCACGTGCCGCCCCATGACCTCCGCGACCATGCAGCGCTGGTGGGAGTCACCGGTCGTACGGAGGCGGTCCATCGCCTCGGAGGCGATGTTCACGGCGGTGTCGAAGCCGAAGGAGTAGTCGGTTGCGCGCAGGTCGTTATCGATCGTCTTGGGCACGCCGAGCACGTTGATGCCGTCCTTCGACAGCCGATCGGCGGCCGCCAGCGTGCCTTCGCCGCCGATCGCGACGATACCGTCGAGCCGGTGCCCGTACATCGTCTTGGCGATGTTCTCGGCGCCGCCACGCGGGCCCTCGTAGGGGTTCGTCCGGCTCGTGCCGAGGATCGTGCCGCCGACCTTCGACAGGCCCTTCACCTCGTGCCTCGTGAGGGGGAAGAAGTCGCCGTCGACGACACCGCGCCAGCCGTCACGGATCCCGACGAACTCGAGATCGTACGTCGTCGTGCCCTTGAGCACCGCGCCGCGGATGACCGCGTTGAGCCCGGGGCAGTCGCCACCGCTCGTCAGGATGCCGATCTTCATGCTGTGGTCCTTGCTTTCGGGATTCGCGAACCGGCGACGCTGCCTCTCCCGACACTAGCGCCGGTCGCGGAGGCCTGCCACACGGCGGCGCCGGCCGCCCGAGGGGCCGGGCGGCGCGACCGTGGAGCGGGATCAGTCGCCGCCGAGAGCCTGCCGGAGCAGGTGCATGAGCGCGCTCATCTGCACGGACTCGCTCGATGTCGCATCGACGGCCTCGCCGTCGAGGGCACGGAGCGCGAGGCCCTGCTTCTGGTCGATGAGCTCGGCGATCTTCGTGTCGATCGTGTGCGCAGCGATGATGCGCCATGCCGTGACCGGCTCGTCCTGGCCGATGCGGTGCACGCGGTCGATGGCCTGGGTCTGCTCGGCGGCGGTCCAGCTGAGCTCGGCGAGCACCACGTTCGACGATGCCTGCATGTTCAGCCCGACGCCGGCGGCGGTCAGCGAACAAACCGCGATGCCGACGCCCGGATCGTTGTTGAAGGCGTCGATCGCGGCCTGGCGCACGGGCGTGGTCTGGTCGCCGCGCACCGAGATCGTGCGAAGGCCGGCGGCCGCGAAGTGCGCCTCCGCGGCATCCATCACGTCGATGTGCTTCGCGAAGAACACCACCTTGCCCACCGAGCGCTGCAGCTGCACGGCGTAGTCCGCGGCGAGCAGCGCCTTCGCCTGGCCGATCTTGCGGACCATCGTGAAGACGTTGTCGCCCCCCGCTCCCGCCGCCTTCGACTCGTCGAGTTCGTTGTGGGCGACCAGGCGGATGATGTCTTCGTCCACGTCGTCGTACACGCGACCCCGCTCGCCGCGCGCCTCGATGATGCGTCGGTACTTCGCCGCCATCCGGTCACCGAGCTCGCGCTCGGCCTGCCGGATGCCGCGGCCGAAGTCGTCGTCGAGCTGTACGGGCAGGTCGGCGATCAGCTTGTCGGGCAGGTCGGCGGCGACATCCTTCTTCTTCCGCCGCACGATCCCCATCGAGATGACCGCGTCGCGGGCCTCGGGGTAGAACGCCTTGTCGGCCGGGGTCAGGCCGGTCGCGTCGAGCTTCTCCATGAGCTCGGGGCCGGGCTTGTCGCCCGTCGTCCAGCCGAGGAAGCGCCAGATAGCGTCGAAGTCCTCGACATCGTTGATGAGCGGCGTACCCGTCAGCGCCAGCATCAGCGGGTCGTGCGTCGTCTCGCGGATGCGGGTCGCGAGGGCCAGCACGTTCTGCGAGCGCTGACTCGTGAGGTTCTTGATGAAGTGCGCCTCGTCGACCACCATGCCCTTGAGGCCGAGCGAGCCGAGCCACGACAGGTGCCGGTCGAGGATCTCGTAGTTGACGATGAACACGTCGGCGAAGGCGTCGATCTCATCGCCGTCGCCCTGGATGACGGTGGCCCGGCGCTGGGGTGTCCACCGCTCGACCTCGCGGGCCCAGTTCATCTTCACGACGTTGGGCACGACGGCCAGCAGCGGATACGCGTCGGCGACGGATGCCGCGATCACGGACTCCGCCGTCTTGCCGAGGCCGGGCTCGTCGGCGAGCAGGAAACTGCGGTGGCCCAGGCGCACGGCTTCGAGAAACCGCGACTGGTGCGGCATGACCTCGAGCCCCTTGGGCGAGAGCCGGTCGTACTCGGGGACCTCGGGAAGATCCATGGATGCCGCGGAGCCGCCGGCGCCGATCTCGAATGCCTTGTAGAGGGGGCCCATGAGCTCCCAGCCATCGAGGCGGCGGCGCGGGGCGTCCTTCTGGGCGGGACGCGCGAGGTCGGGAGCCAGGAAGGGATTCGCGAGCTGGCGCGCCTCGATCGCGGGCGGGGTGACCTGCCGCTCCGCCAGCGCGGCGGGGACGACCGCCGTGGTCTTGGGTGCGGTGTCGGTGATGATGAGTTCGTCGGGGGCGAGCTCCGCGCCCGACTCGAGCAGCCAGTCGCGGCGCATCCGCCGGGCGACGGGGCTCGTGGCCTGGTCGACCTCGAGCAGCTGGATGAGCGACGTGTCGCGGGCCGCGGTCTTGGCGAGGATCGTCGCCACGCCGTCGAGACGCTTCAGCAGTTCGGCCCGGACGGCGTCGGTGAAGGCCGTGTCGGCCTTGACGCGGGCGCGCTCCTCCCGCACGAGGAACGCGATCACCTGGAACTTGACGCGGTTGGTGGGGCCGAGCTTGCCGCGCTGGGCCTTGGCCTCGACCTCGCGCACCTTGCGGGCAAGGATCGGGATGATGGGCGCGTCGTCGTCGCGTCGCGCGGACGAGGACGTCCTCCTGCGGCGCTGGGGCGCGGATGTCGCCGTGGTCGGCATGCTCCTCCTGAGCGTGAGTGCCGGATCGCCCGGCGGGGGCCCAGCCGAAGCTGGGTGAGTCAGCGATTCCCGCGGGCGGCTCGTCTGCCGGGACGGACGCGGGTGGTGGACGGTTCTCGCACCCCCGCCATCGGCTCCCGCTTCAGCGGGGCGACGACGCGGGCGAGTAGTCCGAACCCATTCTACGACATGGGGCGGCCGTCAGCCCCACAGCGTCGCGACGATGTCCTCCGTGTAGCCCTCGGGTGCCAGGTTGATCCGGTGCGTCGCGATCCAGCCGTCGTCGCGCAGGTAGTGGGTCTCCCCCACGACGGCGTAGACATCCCCTTCGACGAGGTGCTCGGTCTCGATGCGGCAGATCGTCCCGCCGGCGTATGCCTCGCACGTCATGCCCGCCTCGACGGCGGCCTGCTCGATGGATGCCGACTGCTCGGCGTCCACGATGGTGACATTGGTCGAGAGCCCGAACTCGGAGGGCGCGCCCCACGTGCAGCGGAGCGTCGGCGCCGTGTCGAGCACCTCGAGGCCGGCCGCCAGCTCCGTGGAGAGCATCGTGAGCCCGGGGTCATTGAGCGGGGAGGCCGTCGCCTGCATCTCGGCGAGCATCGCGTCGGAGTAGATGTCCTCGCACGCGGTGGGGAGCTCGAGCGCGCTCCCGGTGTCGTCGCTCGCGGTGGGCGACGGCGACGCGTTCGACGGGCTGGGGCTCGACGTCGGCGAAGCGCTCGAGGATGCCTCGGGGTCGGGGGCGGCGCAGCCGGCAAGTGCGGCCACCATCAGCGCCGCCCCGGCAACGGCGAACGCGGTGCGCGCGGAGCGCCGGCGGAAGAGTGCCACGGATCCTCCAGGGATCGAAAGATGTCGTCCCGTCAAGGCTAGCGACCGCCCGGCCTGCCGTCGCTTCTCGGTGCCAACGGTGACGGGATCGATACCTGATCGATGTACCTCACCCGGCCCGGCGCAGGCGCAGGCTGTTCAGCACGACGAACACGCTCGAGAACGCCATCGCGGCGCCCGCGATCATGGGGTTGAGCAGGCCGAGGGCCGCGAGCGGAATCGCCGCGACGTTGTAGCCGAAGGCCCAGAAGAGGTTGCCGCGGATCGTCGACATGGTCTTGCGCGAGAGCACGACCGCATCCGCCGCGGCGCTCAGCGAGTCGCGCACGAGGGTGATGTCGCTCGCGTGCATCGCGGCATCCGTTCCCCCGCCCATGGCGATGCCGAGGTCGGCGGTCGCGAGGGCGGCGGCGTCGTTGACGCCGTCGCCGACCATCGCCACCTGGCGGCCCGCGGAGCGGAGCCGGTCGATCTCGGCGATCTTGCCCTCCGGCTGCACGCCGGAGACGACGGTGGCGATCCCGACCTCGTCGGCGACGGCGCGCGCCACATGGGCGTTGTCGCCCGTGAGCAGCACGACATCGAGGCCGAGCGAGCGCATCCGCTCCACGGCCGCCCGGCTGTCGGGGCGCACCGTGTCGGCGATCACGAATGCCGCGCGCACGATCGGGGTCTCCCCGCTCCGCGCCCAGCCGCCGATGACCACCGTGGCGGGGGTCTCGATCACGAGCTCGGCGAAGTCCTCCGGCACGACCGCTCCGAGGTGCGCCACGAAGTCGGGGCGTCCGGCGAAGACCGCGTACCCGTCCACCTCGCCCGTGACGCCGCGTCCGGCGTGATTGCGGAAGCCCGCGACGGCGACCGGCACCGGATTGGCCGCCGCGATGGCGCGGGCGATCGGGTGCTCCGATGCGGACTCGAGCGAACCGATGAGCCGCAGCGCCCTGGCGCGTTCCATGCCGGGCGCGAGCACGACCTCGCGGAGCGACATTCGGCCGGTCGTCACCGTTCCCGTCTTGTCGAGCACGACGGTGTCGATGCGGCCGCCGGCCTCGATCGCCTCGGGCCCGGTGATCAGGACGCCGAGCTGAGCACCCCGGCCGGTGCCGACGAGGATCGCGACCGGGGTCGCGAGACCGAGCGCGCACGGGCAGGCGATGATGAGCACCGCGACGGCGGCGGTGAAGCCCGCCGCGAGCGGCTGGCCCGCCAGCATCCATCCCACGAGGGTCAGGACTGCGAGGGCGATGACGATCGGCACGAACACGCCCGAGATGCGATCGGCGAGGCGTTGCACTCGGCTCTTCCCGGCTTGCGCGTCCTCGACGAGCCGCGCCATGTGGGCGAGCCGCGTGTCGGCGCCGACGCTGGTCGCGCGCACGACGAGCCGCCCGTCGACGGCGAGCGTGCCGCCGGTGACAGAGGCTCCCGCGACGACGTCGACGGGTGCGGATTCGCCGGTGAGCATGCTCTGATCGACGGATGCCGTCCCCGAGGCCACGGTGCCGTCGGTCGCGATCTTCTCGCCGGGGCGCGCGACGAACAGGTCGCCCACGCCGAGGGCGTCGATGGGGATGCGGACGCCGTCCGACCCGTCGGCCGCGGCGAGCACGACATCCTTCGCGCCGAGTTCCATGAGCGAGCGCAGGGCCGCACCGGCGCGCCGCTTCGAGCGCTGCTCGATGAAGCGGCCGAGCAGCAGGAAGACCGTGACGGCGGCGGCGACCTCGAAGTAGACGAGCGACGTGGCATCGTGCACGGGCCCGAAGAGCTGCACCTCGTGGCGCGTGCCGAGCCGGCCGGCGCTTCCGAACACGAGCGCCCACGTGCTCCACAGCAGGGCGGCGGCCGTGCCGAGGGTGATCAGGGTGTCCATCGTCGCGGCGCCGTGGCGCGCGCTGGCGAACGTCGCGCGGTGGAACGGCCAGCCGCCCCACACCACGACGGGCACCGTGAGGACGAGGGACACCCACTGCCACCCGGAGAACTGCCACGCCGGGATCATGCCGAGGGCGACGACGGGAATCGCCAGGGCCGCGCTCACGATCAGGCGTGTGCGAAGCGTCGTGGCGCCCGCCCGATCCTCGACGTCATGGTCATGGGTGCCGTGCTCGTGGCCGCCGTGCTCGTGGCCGCCGTGCTCGTGGCCGCGGCGCGCGGCCCGGCGCACCTTCGCGTCGTACCCGGCGGATTTCACGGCGCCGACCAGTTGCGAGTCCTCGACGCCCTCGGGCACCGAGACCTTCGCGGACTCGGTGGCGAGGTTGACGGATGCCCGCACCCCTGGCACCGATTGGAGGCGCTTCTCGACGCGGGCCACGCAGCTTGCGCAGGTCATGCCCTCGATGTCGAGGGTCGCCTCGCGGCGCAGCGTGTCGTCGGTGTGCGTGACCGGGGCGCTCATGCGCGGCCGGCGAAGGCGTAGCCCGCCTCCGCGATCGCCGCCGCGATCGATTCGCCCTCGACCACCGACGCGGTGGTGACGGTCACGGTCTTGGCGGCCAGGTCGACGATGGCGCTCGCGACGCCCGGAACCGCCCGCACTTCGCGCTCGACCGAGCCGGCGCAGTGGCCGCAGGTCATGCCCTCGACAAGGTAGGTCTCGGTGCTCATGGTGTCTCCTCAGGATGTGCGAGTGGGTGTCACCTTCCCGAAACAGAATACCCCCCGGGGGTATTCCCCTCAACTCGCGCCGACCGTGTCAGCGCGACGCGCCGGCCTGCCACGCATACAGCGACCCGGGGTCATCGGTCACGATGCCGTCCACGCCGAGGTCGGTCGCTTCGAGCCACTGCACGTCTTCGTTGAGGGTGTAGACCACGACCCGCATGCCCTGCTCGTGAAGCTCGTCCACGACCTCCGGGCGCTCGGCGATCGTTCGGCGGTCCGCCAGGATGCCGCCAACCCCCATCGTTCGCGCGGCAGCCACGACATCGTCGGGCACGACCTTGAAGATCGCAAGCCGGTGGATCACCGGCGACGCCGCGGAGAGGTGCGCGAGGGTTCGCGCGTCGAAGCTCGCGACCGCCACGTGGTGCTCGAGGCCACGCGCGGCGATGTCGGCCGCGAGGCGCTCGGCGCCGGCGGCATCCCACTCGCCTTTCAGCTCGATGAGCCCCTTGGCGTGCGAGTCGGCGAGCACGTCGAGAAACTCCCCGAGCGTCGGCACCGGGGTGCCCGCGAACGAGGGGTCGAACCACGACCCCGCATCGAGCGCGCGGATCTGGGCGAGCGTCAGGTCTGCGACCGCCCCCACCCCGTTCGTCGTGCGCTTCACCGTGCGATCGTGCATGAGCACGGCGTGGCCATCCGCGGTCAGAGCGACATCGACCTCGACGTAGGGGAAGCCGCCGGCGATCGCCTTCTCGATCGCCGGCAGCGTGTTCTCGGGCGCCGAGGCAGAGTCGCCGCGGTGGCTGGCCACGAACGCGGCGTCGCCGGGGTTTCGGGCATCGCCCATCAGTTCGGTAGTGCTCACCCGAGCGGGCGTCGCGCCGAGAAGGGCGATCGCGATGCTCGCGACCGCGAGCACGCAGACCGTCACCAGCGCCTGCATCCGACTTCTGTCGTCGGATGCCGCTTCGTCGGGCATCGGGCTGTCCTCCGGGTGGTTCGCGCGTCCTCGTCGACGCGTGAACTCACCCTACTGCGCTCGTTACCCTTTCGTTACTCTTCGGCCAGCGCGCCGTCAGACCAAGCTCTTCGTGTGCCAGACGGTCTTGATCTCGGTGAACGCCGTGATCCGGTGCAGGGTCGGGGCCGCGGCATCCGCTCCCTGCTCGGGGGGCAGCACACGCGTCAGGGTCTGCGCCGCGGCGACCTGCAGGTCGACCCAGTCCAGCTCTCCCGCTCCGACGAGATCGAGCCCCCCGACGTCGGCGTGCGACGCGAGCCACGGTGCGATCTCGGCGGGCGAGCCGGTGAGGATGTTCACAACCCCGCCGGGGACGTCGGAGGTCGCGAGCACTTCGGCCATGCTGATCGCCGAGAGCGGGAACCGCTCGCTCGCGACCGCGACGACGGTGTTGCCGGCGACGAGCGCGGGCGCGATCGCCGAGACGAGGCCGACCAGGGCGGAGTCCTGGGGCGCGATGACGGCGATGACGCCGGTCGGCTCCGGCACCGAGATGTTGAAGTACGGGCCGGCGACGGGGTTGGCGTTGCCGGTCACCTGGGCGAACTTGTCGCACCACCCCGCGTACCAGACCCAGCGGTCGATCGCCTCGTCGACCTGGGCGGCGGCGGCGGAGGCGGAGACGCCCTCCTGCTGGGCGATCTCGTCGGCGAACTGCGAGCGTCGGCCCTCGAGCAGCTCCGCGATGCGGTAGAGCACTTGTCCGCGGTTGTAGGCGGTCGCGCCGGCCCAGCCCTTGAGCGCGGCGCGCGCGGCCACGACCGCGTCACGGGCGTCCTTGCGGGATCCCTTGGCCGCGTTCGCGAGGAAGTCCCCCTTCGCCGAGACGACCTCGTACGTGCGGCCGGACTCGCTGCGGGGGAACGCGCCGCCGATGTAGAGCTTGTAGGTCTTGGGCACGGTGAGTCGCTTGCTCATGCTCGTCCTCCTTCCATCCCACCGGTCAGATAGGCAAGGAGGCCCTGACGCCCGCCCTCGCGGCCGTAGCCGGACTCCTTGTAGCCGCCGAACGGAGACGACGGGTCGAACCGATTGAACGTGTTCGCCCAGATCACTCCGGCGCGCAGGCGATCGGCGACGGCGAGGATGCGGCTGCCCTTGTCGGACCAGATGCCGGCCGACAGACCGTATGGGGTGTTGTTCGCCTTCTCGATCGCCTCGCCCGGGGTGCGGAACGTCAGCACCGAGAGCACGGGGCCGAAGATCTCCTCGCGGGCGATGCGGTGGCTGGCCTGCACGTTCGTGAAGATCGTCGGCGCGAACCAGAACCCGTTGTCGGGGATGACGCAGTCCGCGCTCCAGCGCTGCGCCCCCTCGTCTTCGCCGACCTTGCTGAGTTCCTTGATGCGCTGCAGCTGCGCGGCGGAGTTGATCGCGCCGATGTCGGTGTTCTTGTCGAGAGGGTCGCCGAGGCGCAGCGTCGACAGGCGCGACTTGAGCCGCTCCACCACCTCGTCGTGGACGGACTCCTGCACGAGGAGGCGGCTGCCGGCGCAGCAGACGTGACCCTGGTTGAAGAAGATGCCGTTGACGATGCCCTCGATCGCCTGATCGATCGGTGCGTCCTCGAACACGATGTTCGCGGCCTTGCCGCCGAGCTCGAGGGTGACCTTCTTATGCGTCCCCGCGACCGCCTTGGCGATCTCGCGGCCGACGCCGGTGGAGCCGGTGAACGCGACCTTGTCGACATCGGGATGCCGCACCACGGCCGCGCCCGTCGCGCCCGCGCCCGTCACGATGTTGACGACGCCCGCCGGGAGGTCGGCCTGCTGCAGGATCTCGGCGAAGATCAGCGCCGACAGCGACGTGGTCTCGGCGGGCTTGAGCACGACGGTGTTTCCGGCGGCGAGCGCCGGGGCGAGCTTCCACGCGAGCATGAGCAGGGGGAAATTCCACGGGATGACCTGGCCGGCCACGCCCAGCGCGCGCGGGTCGGCGCCGAGGCCGGCGTAGTCCAGCTTGTCGGCCCAGCCGGCGTAGTAGAAGAACCAGGCGGCGACGAGCGGAACGTCGACGTCGCGGCTCTCCTTGATCGGCTTGCCGTTGTCGAGGCTCTCGGCCACGGCGAGCTCACGGGCACGCTCCTGGACGAGACGAGCGATGCGGAAGAGATACTTGCCGCGATCGCGACCCGACATCCTCGACCAGACCTTGTCGTAGGCGCGCCGCGCCGCCGCGACGGCGGCATCGACATCCGCCTCGTTGCCGGCCGCGATCGACGCGATATGCGTCTCGTCGGCGGGCGAGATCGTCGCGAAGGACTCTCCGCGCCCCTCGACGAACTCGCCGCCGATGAACAGCCCGTACTCCTTGCGGAGGTTCAGGATGGCCCGCGACTCCGGCGCGGGGGCGTACTCGAGGAAAGTCACCATGAATCCTTTCGAGAGAGCCGCCGAAGGCGGCGATTCGAAGTTCGGTTGTCGAGCAGCGCCCACGGCGCATGAACCCGGTTGTCGAGCAGCGCCGAAGGCGCTTGAACCCGGTTGTCGAGTAGCGCCGAAGGCGCGTATCGAGACATCAGTCGATCGTCACGTAGTCGGTGCCGGAATAGGCGCCCGTCGTGAGTTTCTGGCGCTGCAGCAGCACATCGTTCAGCAGGCTCGACGCGCCGAAGCGGAACAGATGCGGCTGCAGCCACTCCTCGCCCACGGTCTCGGCCACCGTCACGAGGTACTTGATCGCGTCTTTCGACGCGCGGATGCCGCCGGCGGGCTTGACCCCGATCTTCTCGCCGGTGGTGCGGTGCCAGTCCCGGACGACCTCGAGCATGAGGAGTGTCACCGGCAGGGTCGCGGCGGGCTGCACCTTGCCTGTCGAGGTCTTGATGAAGTCGCCCCCGGCGAGGATCGCCAGCCACGAGGCGCGCTTGACGTTGTCGTATGTGTTGAGCTCGCCGGTTTC
>NZ_DATMIO010000231.1:0-2431 GCF_035554235.1 Microbacterium sp.
CGCTCCTGCCTTTCCGGGTCATCTCCGCCTACCGTGGAGGAATGGCCAGGAGCTCAAGCCCGACCAAGAATGGTCGCGCGCCCGCGAACGCGTCATCTTCGCGCGCCCGCAAGCCGGCCCCGGCGCCCAAGCGATACGTCGGCGACGACGAGAAGCCCCCGGCGATCGCGCGGGCATGGATGGGCCTCGCCCACGCGACGGGAGGCCTCTTCCGCGCCTTCGGGCCGGAGACCCTCGAGAAGGACCAGCGCCGCGACGGATTTCCGTTTCTGCTCGTCCTCCTCGCCATCGCCGGCGCGGTCAACGAATGGTTCTTCATCGGCGTGCCGGTCGCGACGAACATCAGCGCCTACACGGTCGGCGGCCTCATCGGCCGCGTCGCATTCGTGTTCCCCGTGCTCATCCTGCTGCTGGCCGGCTGGCTCTTCCGCCATCCCTCATCGGTGCACGACAACGGTCGCATCGGCATCGGCTTCGGTCTGTTCACGCTCACGGTCGCGGGCTTCTGCCACGTGGCGGGGGGCCGGCCGAGCCCCAGTGAGGGCCTTCCCGCGCTGAGCGAGGCGGGTGGCCTGTTCGGCTGGATGATCGGCGAGCCGCTCGCGATGCTGCTGACGGATGTCGGCGCCCACATCGCGCTGTCGCTGCTGGCCGTGCTCAGCATCCTGATTCTCACCAAGACCCCACCGAATCGCATCGGCCGGCGTCTCGGCGATCTCTACGTCTGGATGTTCGACGCCGAGCGCAAGCCCGCCCCCGAGCCCGGCGCCTCTGCGGTGGAGGCCGACGCCGACCCGTCGATGCCGGATCCCTCAATGCCGTGGTGGCGCCGCAACAAGACGGGTCGCGAAGAGGACCCGGATTCGGGCATCGGATCGCAGGACCTGACGGAGCTTCTCACCCCCGGCGGGGTTCAGGGCGGCTTCGAACAGGCCATCGCGCCGCCGGTGCCGCCCTCGCCCGTTGTCTTCGACGCCGCGACCGAAGTGCTGGGTGACGTCAAGGCGGTCGCCGGGTCGCTCGGCAAGGGCGGCGCGACATCGATCCTCGACGACAGCGAGGACGACGACGAGATCCTCGCCGGGCTGTCGGGCTTCGGCACCGACGGGCCCGGCGCCGGCGGCCCGCGCCCGCCCGCACCCCCGTACCGGCTGCCGTCGGCCACGACGCTCGCGGCCGGGACGCCGCACAAGGAGCGGTCCGCGGCCAATGACGCCGTGGTCGCAGCCATCACGAGCGTTCTTCAGCAGTTCCAGGTCGACGCCCGCGTCACGGGCTTCTCGCGGGGGCCGACGGTCACGCAGTACGAGGTCGAGGTCGGCCACGGCGTCAAGGTGGAGCGCATCACGGCCCTGACGAACAACATCGCCTACGCGGTCGCGTCGAACGAGGTGCGCATTCTCGCCCCGATTCCCGGCAAGAGCGCGATCGGGGTCGAGATCCCCAACACCGACCGCGAAATCGTGACGCTGGGCGACGTGCTGCGCTCGCCCGCGGCCACGAACAGCACCCATCCCATGACGATCGGCGTGGGCAAGGACGTCGGCGGCGGTTACGTCGTCGCGAACCTCGCGAAGATGCCCCACCTGCTGGTCGCGGGGTCGACGGGCTCGGGCAAGTCGAGCTTCGTCAACTCCATGATCACGAGCCTGCTGATGCGGGCGAAGCCCGCCGATGTGCGCATGGTGCTGATCGACCCGAAGCGCGTCGAGCTGACCTCGTACGCCGGTGTGCCGCACCTCATCACGCCCATCATCACGAATCCCAAGAAGGCGGCCGAAGCGCTGCAGTGGGTCGTGAAGGAGATGGACATGCGATACGACGACCTCGCATCGTTCGGGTACCGCCACATCGACGACTTCAACAAGGCCGTCGTCTCCGGAGAGGTCGAGGTGCCCCCGGGCAGCGAGCGCGTGCTCAAGCCCTACCCGTACCTGCTGGTCGTGGTGGACGAGCTCGCGGATCTCATGATGGTCGCCCCGCGGGATGTCGAGGACTCGATCGTGCGCATCACGCAGCTCGCCCGCGCGAGCGGCATCCACCTCGTCCTGGCGACCCAGCGACCGTCGGTGGATGTCGTGACCGGCCTCATCAAGGCCAACGTGCCGTCGCGGCTCGCGTTCGCCGTGACGAGCGTCACCGACTCGCGCGTCATCCTCGATCAGCCGGGCGCCGACCGCCTGATCGGTCAGGGCGACGCCCTGTTCCTGCCCATGGGAGCGTCCAAGTCGCTCCGCGTGCAGGGCGCGTGGGTGAGCGAGGCCGAGATCGAGCGCGTCGTCAAGCACGTCACGCAGCAGGCGCGGCCCGAGTACCGGGAGGTCGCGGTCGCGGCCGAGAAGAAGGAGATCGACGCCGACATCGGGGACGATCTCGAGCTTCTGCTCGCCGCGGCCGAGCTCGTCGTCTCGACGCAGTTCGGCTCCACGTC
>NZ_DATMIO010000232.1:0-9444 GCF_035554235.1 Microbacterium sp.
CGATGATCATGTGTGCGGCAAGAGGACGTGTGATGAAACGGCGGCTTGCGTACAGCATCAGGATATGCGATAAATGCTTTTAGCACCCGATCAAAGGAGATCCATGTCCCTGAATCCCTTCTTCGAAGCCAAGCTGGCTCCCCTTGCCGGCCTCACTCAGGAAGGCGCGGGCACGCCGGGAATTCTCGATGACTTCCTGGCCAGCCCCGCCGGCTGGACCGTGCCGGAAGACGTCGAGATCTACGACCAGACCTGCGACGGGCCGCACGGCCCCGTCGGCATCCGCGTCTACCGGTCGAACACGTCGTCGGACTCCCGCCCCGGCCTGTTGTGGATGCACGGCGGCGGCTTCGTCGTCGGCACGCTGGACTGGGCGGAAGCGCACGTGGTCGCCGCCGAACTCGCCCACCGGGTCGGCGCGATCGTGATCTCGGTCGACTACCGTCTTGCGGCCGGTGAGGTCACCTATCCCGTTCCGCTCGACGATGTCATCGCTGCATGGACCTGGCTCGAGGCGAACGCGCGAGACCTCGGGGTGACCTCCGGACTGTACATCGGCGGCGGCAGCGCGGGAGCGAACCTCGCTGCAGCGGCCGCGATGCGTCTGCGCGACGAGAAGCGCGCCACACCCAAGGCGATGCTGCTGGCCTATGGGGTCTTCCACTTCCCGGTGCCCGGGATCTCTGCCGAGCAGCACGTGCAGATGTCCGTACTCCCGTCCTTCCTGCGCGGGACGCCCGAGGGCCACATCGGCGCCTTCCGCAACTATGTCGGGAACGTTCATCATGTTCCCGTGTATGCCACCCCGGGCAATGGCGACCTCCGGGGCATGCCGCCCGCGGCGATCGTCGTGAGCGAGTACGACGAGCTTCGCGCGTCGAGCGAGACGTTCGCGGCGCAGCTCGAAGACGCGGGAATACCGGTGCAGACCTATCACGCCCTGGGGATGCTCCACGGGCACCTGAACTGGCTCCCGTCGGACGAGCTCCCCGAGGTCGACGCGACGATCGCCTTCTTCGCGCGCTTCCTCACGCGCAGCTGAGGCGCGCCTGACCGCGCCCGAATCGCCGGCGCCGGGCGCCGACGCCGGGCGGGACATTCGAACTTTCGTTGACGACCGTCACGAACCCTTCTAGCATTGCGGTGGGCGACGACGTGGTCGCTCACGACGACGATGTCGAAGGGTTCGGTTGATGAATATCAGAAACGCCCGGGGATTGGCGTGTGCTGCGATAGCAGCGGTGATGGTCGCGGGAGTGCTGAGCGCCCCAGCCGCGACCGCCGCCGGCAAGACGGTCTCGATCGAGGTTCTCTCGAGCAGGCCCGACTCGGTTTCGGGAGGGGATGCCCTCGTAGAGGTGCGCGGTGCCGCGCCCTCTTCGCGCATTCTCGCCGCCGGCGCCGACGTGACGGATTCATTCCGGGCGAGCGGCGGAGCGCTGCTCGGCTCGGTGGACGGCCTCCCTCTCGGCGCGAGCGAAGTGGTCGTGACAAGTGCCAAGGGACACGAAGCCGCATCGCTGCAGGTGATAAACCACCCTGCCAGCGGACCGGTTTTCACGGGGCCCCAGCATCCCATGTACTGCACGGCCTCCGGTGCGCCCTGGAATCTGGGTGCGGTCGATGAGAACTGTCATGTCGCGGCGCCCGTGGTCTCGTACCGCTACCGCACGACGGCGGGTCAGTTCGCCGATTACCCGACCGACGGATCCACCCCCGCAGACCTCGCCGGTGCAACGGTCGACGGCAACGAGGTTCCCTACATCGTGCGAATCGAACGGGGCACGATCAACCGCGCCGTGTACGAGACGGCGGTGCTGCACGAGCCCGGCGCAGCCGAGCCCACTCCGTGGGAGCGATCGCCCGGCTGGAACGGCAAGCTCGCCTACACCTTCGGCGGCGCGTGCGGAGTCGGCTACTGGCAGGGCACGAGCACGGGCGGGGTGCAGAACGATCTGCTCCTCTCGCGCGGATACGCCGTCGCCTCCGCGACTTTCAACGTCTACGCGCAGAACTGCAACGACGTGACGAGCGCCGAGACGGCGATGATGGTCAAGGAGCACCTCATCGAGCAGCTGGGCCCGGTCACGTACACGATCGGCTCGGGCCCGTCGGCCGGCACGATGCAGCAGCTGCTCGTGTCCAACAGCTACCCCGGCATCCTCGACGGCGTGCTGGGCGAGGTCGGCTACCCCGACGAACGCTCGACGACCATCGGCGGACACGACTGCCGCGGCCTGCTGAACTACTGGGGCTCCCCCGCCGGCGCCGGATGGACCGATGCGCAGAAGATGGCGGTGACCGGTCACGCGACGCCGAACACGTGCTTCGGATTCACGTTCTTCGACGGGGTCGACGACCCGAATCGCGGGTGCAGCCCGGCCATCCCGGTTGCCGACCGGTGGTCGCCGACCAACCCGGACGGCCTGCGCTGCACGATCGCCGACATGGTGAAGAACGTCTATGGCACCGACGAGCAGGGGCGCGGACTGCGCATCATCCCCGACAACGTCGGCGTACAGTACGGCCTCGACGCCCTGCAGGACGGCGCGATCACCCTGGACCAGTTCCTCTCGCTCAACCAGAGCATCGGCGGGATGGACATCGACGGCAACCGCACGGCCGCACGCTCGGAGGCGAGCGTCGAGGCGATCGAGCGTGCGTACGCCACCGGGCGGATCAACCTCATGACGGGCGGTCTCGAGACGATTCCGGTCATCGAGATCCGCAACTACACCGATCCGACCGGTGACTTCCACGAGCGTTACCGCTCCGCCATCATCCGCGAACGGATGCTGAACGCCTGGGGAGATGCCGGCACCCACGTCAGCTGGACGGGGCCGAACGACTTCCAGCGGACGGCGGAGATCCGCATCCTCGCGCTGACCCAGCTCGAGGCGTGGCTCGACAACCTCGAAGCGGCAGGTGGACCCGGCGATCGTGCACGTACGATCGCTGCCCGTCCGGCCGGCCTGGTCGATGGATGCTACGACGCGGCCGGTGCGTTCATCGAGGAGGTTCTGGACTACGACGATGCGGGCTCGGCGTGCAACACTCTGTACCCCTATCACTCCCAGCCGCGCGCGGTGGCGGGAATGCCGCTGGCCACCGACATCCTGAAGTGTCAGCTGACGGAGCCGCTGCGCACCGACTACCCGGCGATGACCGACGACCAGTGGGCGGCGCTGACCGGCGCCTTCCCCGGCGGCGTCTGCGACTGGACACAGCCGAGTCAGGGCTACACCGAGCTCGAAGGCACCTGGCTCGACTTCGGCGAGACCGACATCGTTCCGCTCGCCGACATCGGCATCTCGGGCTCGGCCAGCGTCGGGTCGCAACTGACGGCACTCGGCTCCTCGAGCACCCCCGGTGCGATCCTGTCGTACCAGTGGTTCGCAGACGATGAGCCCCTGGTCGGTGCCACGAGCGCCACCTTCACACCCGGCGCGGATGTCGTCGGCAAATCGCTCACGGTTCGCGTGACGGCGAGCGCCGAAGGCTTGGTGTCCAACTCGCTGGTGTCCGATCGGACCGCGAAGGTCGCCCTCGCGGCATCCCCGACAATCGTGGGGGTTCCCGTCGTGGGCGGGAAGCTGGTGGCAGATCCCGGCACATGGACCGAAGGGACCCGCCTCGAGTACCAGTGGTTCGCCGACGGCGTCGCCCTGCGTGGAAAACAGGGCGCGACTCTCAAGCTGACACCCGTTCACCTCCACCGCTCGATCTCGGTGACCGTCACCGGTTCCCTGAACGGGTACGAGACGATCGCACGCAGCTCCGAGCCGACGCTCAAAGTCGCCCTCGCGACGGCGGGATTCGTCCTCGGGCTCCCGATCCCGGGTGCCACCGCGACTGCGGTTCCGGGCCTGTGGACGCGGGGCACAGCGCTGACCTATCAGTGGCTCCGCGATGGCGAACCGATCGCGGGGGCAACAGGCAAGACCTATCGGTTCACCGCCGCCGACCGGCGCCACTCGATCTCCGTCGCCGTGACGGGGACCCTGGCGGGCTATCCGACCATCACGAAAGAGTCCATCAACGCCCTGCGCGTTCGCTGAGCCAGGGCGGGGCGGTCCTTTGCGATCGCCCCGCCTGCGCTCTGCAGCTAGAGCCAGTGCTTCTTGCGGAAGACGACGTAGAGGGTGACGCTGGTGGCCGCCATGAGAGCGATCGCCAGCGGGTAGCCGATCACCCAGTGCAGCTCGGGCATGTAGGTGAAATTCATCCCGTAGATCGTGCCGACGAGTGTCGGCCCGAAGAGGATGGCCGCCCATCCGGAGATCTTCTTCACCTGCTCGTTCTGCACGAGAGCGGTATCGGTCTGCCGTTGCGTCACCAGGGTGGCGTTCACCGTAAGAGCGTTCTCGAGGATCGAACGGAAGGTGCCGATCCGATCGGTGATCCTCAGCGAGTGGTCGTGCACATCCCGCAGCGACCTCTGCAGCTCGAGGTCGACCTTGTACTTCTCGCCGCCCCGGAGGAGGCCCTCGAGCATGTCGGCCAACGGCTGTGTGGCGCGCTGGAACGTGATGACCTCGCGGGAGAGCTCGTAGATCCGCTGCGAGAGCGACGCGCTGCCCCCGCCGAAGAGCACGTCTTCGATCTCGTCGATGTCGTTCTCCACACCGGCCGCGACCGGCTGGTACTCGTCGACGACCTCGTCGAGGATCGCGTACAGCACGGCCTCCGGACCGAGCGCGAGGAGATCGGGCTGATCCTCCAGCCGGCGGCGGACACGCCCCAGATCTGGTGATTCCGCGTGGCGGATGGTAACCACGAAATCCGGCCCGACGAAGACGTGCAGCTCTCCGAACTCCACCGTCTCGGTCGCGTCGATGTAGCGGGCCGGCCGCAGCACCGTGAAGAGGATGTCGCCGTATCGCTCGATTTTTGATCGCTGATGACCGGCCAGCGCATCCTCGACCGCCAGCGCGTGGAGGGAGAACTCCGCCGCGACCTGCTGAATCTCCTCGGGGGTGGGGCGGAACAGGCCGATCCAGGCCATTCCGCTGCGCGCGCGCATGTACTCGAAGGTCTCCTCCAAGCTGGTGGGGTTCTCGATCCGGCGGCCGGCTACGTACACGGCGTTGTCGACGATGGGCATCCTGCCATTGTGCAACGCCCGCGCGGCGACGGAGGTCTAGTGTTACTCCGTGAGCGTTCGCGTGAGGGTGCCGGCTCGACGGGCGCCCCGGCATCGCCGATTCGCGCTGAAGCCCGCGCAGACGGTGGTAGTGGGTTTCGCGGGCGTCGTCGCCGCCGGTACCGTGCTTCTGCTCCTGCCCGCATCCGCGATGGCGGGGAGGCCCCCGTCGTTCGTGGACGCTCTGTTCACGGCGACGTCCGCGGTGTGCGTCACCGGGCTGACGGTGCTCGACACCCCCACCTTCTGGAGTCCGTTCGGCCAGGTGGTGATCATGGTGCTGATCCAGCTCGGCGGCCTCGGCATCATGATCTTCGCGTCACTGATCGGCCTGATCCTGGCGCGCAAGCTGACCGTGCGGGCGCGCCTGAACACCGCGGCCGAGGCGAAGTCGGTGGGCATCGAAGACGTGCGCGGACTCGTCCGTGGCGTCGTGCTCATCTCCCTCGTAATCGAAGCCGCCACCTTCTTGGTGCTGTTCCTGCGCTTTCTGTTCGGCTACGGGTACGACGTGGGAAAGGCGGCCTGGTACGCGGGGTTCCACGCCGTGTCGTCGTTCAACAACGCCGGGTTCGCCCTCTACACCGACAATCTGATCGGCTTCGTCGACGACCCGTTCATCTGCCTGCCGATCGCCGCGGCGATCATCCTGGGCGGACTGGGCTTCCCGGTCATCATGCAGCTGCGCAAGGAGTTCCGTCGTCCGCTGCACTGGTCGATGAACACGAAGCTCGTGCTGTGGGCCACGCTCGTCCTGCTCATCGGCGGCACCGTCTACATCACCGCCATCGAGTGGAACAATCCCCAGACGTTCGGCGCCCTCGACCCGGCCGCACGGGTGCTCGCCGGCTTCTTCCATTCCGTGCAGACACGCACCGCCGGATTCAACGCGATCGACATCGGCGCGATGCGGCCCGAGTCGTGGCTCGGCATGGACGTGCTCATGTTCATCGGCGCGGGGCCCGCGGGCACCGCCGGCGGCATCAAGGTCACCACCTTCGCGGTGCTCTTTTTCATCATGATGACCGAGCTGCGCGGCGAAGGAGCGGTGAACATCTTCGGCAAGCGCCTCTCCCGCGCCGTGCACCGCCAGGCCATCACGGTGGTTCTCGTCGCCGTCGCCGCGGTGATGGCGGGCACCGCCTCGCTCATGATCCTCACCGGCATCGACCTGGACCGCATCCTCTTCGAAGCGATCTCGGCGTTCGGCACCGTCGGGCTGTCGACCGGGATCACGCCGGGCCTGCCCGACGCGGCGAAGATCGTGCTCGTCGCCCTCATGTTCATCGGCCGCCTCGGCCCATTGACCCTGGGTTCGGCGATCGCCTTGCGCGAGCGCCGCATCCTGTACGAATACCCCAAGGAGAGGCCCGCCATTGGCTAGTTTTCGATTCTTCGGCGGCGACAGCTCGCGCCGCATCGCGGAGGCCGACTCGGTCGCGGTCATCGGGCTCGGCCGGTTCGGGAGCTCCCTCGCTCTCGAGCTCATGGCCGGCGGCACCGAGGTTCTCGGGGTAGACGTCGACGAAGAGCTCGTCCAAGCCCTGAACGGTGAGCTCACCCAGGTCGTCCGGGCGGACTCTACGAGAGAGGAGGCGCTCCGCCAGCTGGCGATCGACGAGTTCGACCGGGTCGTCGTCGCGATCGGCGACGACATCTCGGCATCCATCCTCACGTGCTCAGTACTGATCGGCATGAAGATCCCGATCATCTGGGCCAAAGCCGTCGACGACCGGCACGGCCTGATCCTGGAACAGCTGGGCGTGCACCATGTCATCTATCCCGAGAAGGACATGGGCCGCAAGGTCGCCCACCTGGTGCGCGGTGCCGCGCTGGATTACATCGAGGTCGACCGAGGCTACGCGCTGGTCAAGGCTGCGGCCCCCGAGGTGCTCCTCGACAAGCGGCTCGGCGACACCGGGCTGCGCAGCGCCTACGGCGTGACGATCGCGGCGTTCAAGCGCGACGCGGGGTCATGGCGCAATGCAGACGCCGACACGATCCTCCACGCCGGCGACACGATCCTCGTGGTCGGCCCGACCGCGGATGCCGAGAACTTCGCGCAGCTGCGCTGACGCTGACGGTCGCGGCGCGGAGTTCGGCCGACGACACCTGAGCGCGACTCAGGGGATGTGCCAGAACTGGTTCCCGAGGCCGTACACGTTCCAGATCCACCAGCCTTGTCCGACGAGACAGGCGACGAGGACGGCGACCCTCCACGTCGTGCTGCGCGGCTGCGCCAGGGCCCCCCAGAGCGGCGACAGAGGAAACAGCAGGCGGAAGACGCTCGATTGCGGAAGGAAGACCGCGAGCAGGTACAGCAGGTAGCTCGCCGCCCACAGCCTGATCTCCATGCCCAGGCGCCGGACGTGCGGTTCGAAGAGCAGGAGGGCCGCTGTCGCTGCAACCCCGACGATGATCGCGCCCAGCGCCCACACGGGATCGAGACCCCACTCGCGGAACCAGTAGTCGGCCGCCTGGAGCCATCCTTCGAACGGCACGAACTCCCCCTCGTCGCCCATCCAGAGTCGCCGCCACGACAGCTCCGTCTGCAGATAGGCGTCGGATCGTCCCGTCACCCATCCCGCGATGACCGGCCAGGACAAGCCCAGCGCCGTCGCGAGCGCGGCCAGGGCGACGATGTGAACGGGCTCGTGCTTGCGAAGCGGCTCACGTCGGCGGGAGATCCACCGGCCGATGCCGAAGAACCCCAGCATGAGCGCGAAGGCCAGCACGCCGGGCCGCAGAAACGCCATCGCCGGGACGAGCGCGTACAGCCACCCGTACCTCCGGCGTTGGAGACCGACGATGCCGAGCATGATCAGCAGAAGGAAGAGGGTTTCGGGGTAGGCCACCTGGAACATCGCCCCGAGCGGCGCCGATGCGAAGAACGCGACCGCCCACAACGAGGCGGCTTCGCCCACCTTGGCCACCAGCATCCGGCGCAGGACGATGCAGCACGCGTATCCCGCGGCGAACGCGATCAGCACCGCGCCCGCCCCCCACGAGCCCAGTGCCGCACCCAGAGCCGACGAAAGCCACGGATAGAGCGGCATGAACGCCCAGGCGTTGTGTGCGACATCCCCCGCATCCGTCAGCGGGAGCACGGTCGGATAGCCTTCGGCGGCGATGCGCTGATACCACTGCGCGTCCCACGCGAGTACGTACGTGGGGATGCCCGCCCCTGGCCCGAACCGGGATCCCGGCGGCGACAACGCCCCCGCGAGCAGCAGGAATCCGGTGGTCACCAATCGCGACGCGAGGTAGATCACGCCGACACGCAGGGCGCTCGAGCCGAAGACTCCGCGCCCCGCGTGAGCGACGGCGAGTCGCTCGCGCGCTGCAACGTCGGTCGACCCGTTCAACTGCCTCCCAGTGGTTCTGCCAACCACACAGCATGCGGGTTGCGGGCAGGCGACCGGCACATTACGCGGAGGTAGCGGTGCGCAGTAAGCTTCACACGCTGATCAAAGGGATGGAGCTGCTGTGGCCGATAAGGGCATCGACGAAGACATCGCATTCCACGACATCACCGCGCGGTTATCCGCCAAGTACCCCGAGGTGCCCGCCGACCGTGTCTCCGTGATCGTGGACGAGGTCCGTACGGAGATGGCAGCCGCCAAAGTGCGCGACTTCGTGCCCGTCCTCGCGGAGCGTGAGGCGAAGAAGCGCATCAAGCAGGAACGAGCGTAGCCGCACGGCGCGCGTCACCGCCGCGTCTACGCCCCTTGGTGGTGGACAGCGCGCAGGCGGCGGAGCACATTGTGCTCGACGAGCACGGGCACGTAGTCGCGTAGTCGTGCGCCGTCGAAGGACTCCAGCTCTTCGGCGATGAGCGCGAACACCGCGTCCTCTTCCACTTCAGGAAAACGCAGTCGCAGACGGTCCGCGAGATAGACGAGTGCCTCGAACTCGGTCTCGGGGTCTGTGCAGCTCACATGCCGATTCTCCTCCCGATCATGGGCGGACGGGGGCACAACGCCGACAAGAGCGACCACTCGTGCAGTCGCGACGGGGCAGCCGGACCGATCACCCGATCGGCGCTCGTTCATTCGGCGTTCATGTTCGGCGCTTTCGATCGACCGTCCAATAGACGAGTATCTATATAAGCGTCGGCCGTCGCGCGCCCATCGGCCGACGGGATTCCGTCGAGCGAAGGAAACACCGTGACCATGAGCCGGGCGTCGATGTCGTGGTCACACCGACGGGTACGACCGCAGGATTCCGGGCATTCTGCAACGGCGAGATCGACATCTCGAACGCGTCCCGCCCGATCTCCGACGACGAGATCGCCGCGTGCG
>NZ_DATMIO010000233.1:0-3314 GCF_035554235.1 Microbacterium sp.
CGAGGAGTTGGTCAAGGGATGCGTCGCACGCCACGCCGACGACGTCGCCGCCCGATTCGGCGACGGTGAGTATGGACGGGCTGAACTCGCCTTCATCGTCCTTGACCCGACCCTGGCGCGTCATGTCGCCGCCGAGGACGCGATATTGTTCGTCGCGCTCGTCGGCGATGCGGACTTCTTTGCGCCCAACGCACTCGCGAAGGTTGCCGCACGTCGTGATCACGGTGTGAGCGACGGCCAGCTCGTCTACAGCGAGGCGCATCGACTGCCCGACGGCAGCTTTCGGTTCGGGTACTCCGTCGAGGTCGACGGCACGCAGGTGGGTGCCAGTGGACTGACGGAGCTGCAGGATCGTTACCAGGCCACAGTGCTCGCCGCCGATCTCAACTACCGGATCGCCGCCGCCCGCACGGAGTGGGCGAAAGACTTCGCGGGCGAGCGCTGGTACGCCAACGAGCAGGTGGCTCCCGACCGATTCCGTGACGCGCTCGCGGGCGTCCTGGGTGGGGTGCAGCGGTGACCTCTGAACCCCTTTCCGGCGCCGGCCGGTCCGCCTGGAGGATCGTCGGTGCGATGCTGCCCTGGAAAGCAGGCAACGACCCAGCTCAGTGGGAGCGGCACCTCCGCGAGCTGGCCTCGGTGGGATTCACCGGCGTCGACGTGACGGACAGCTGGCTCAAGCCTGGTCTTTTCGAGAAGGGACGCGTCGACGAGCTTGCGTCCATCATCGCCGGCGAAGGGCTTAGCGTGGCGGCGCTCTCGCTGATCCGCTGCAGCGTGATCGACCCTGAGACCGGCGACGAGAACCTCGCCTACAGCCATGCGAGTCTGGAAGCAGCGAAGATCCTCGGAGCCGACGTCGTGAGTGTCGGGCTGCATCGGCCGTTGACGGAAGGCCAGCAGGCTCAGCTCTGGTTCTGGACCGTGCCCGGGTCTGAGGACGACGTATCGGACGACACCTATCGAGAAGCGGCATCCCGCCTCCGCGAACTGGCGGATCATGCCCGCGAACTTCAGCTGGAACTGTCGCTGGAGATGTACGAGGACACCCTGCTCGGGTCAGCCGATTCGGCACGGCGACTCCTCGACGAGATCGGCAGGGACAACGTCGGGCTCAACCCCGATATCGGCAATCTCGTTCGTCAGCAGCGCCCGATCGAGAACATCGACGTGCTCCTGGCCAAGGTGCTCCCCGTGACCAACTACTGGCACGTGAAGAACTACCTGCGCCTTGAGAACCCGGTTACCGGGACCTACCTGACGGCCCCCTCGTCGATGCGCGCAGGAGTCATCGACTACCGGAGGGCATTCGCGCTCGCGCGCGAGGTCGGGTTCGGTGGAGCGGTCTGCATCGAGCAATACGGCGGAGACACAGTGGGGACGATGAAAGAGAATCTCGAGTACTGCCACGAGCTACTGAATGGAGCACTGCGCACATGACCAGCACACCAGGATCCGCGGGCACGACGGTCGCCCTCGTGACGGGGGGCACGTCAGGGATCGGAGCCGCCGTGGCAGATCGACTGAGCGCTGACGGCTTCGACGTCGTAACGCTGGCGCGCACCAAGCCCACCGTGACGGCGCATCGCTTCCTTCAGACCGATGTGACAGATCGGGCGAGCCTCGAGGCCGTGCGGCGGACGCTCGAAAGTGAGGGCGCGACGATCGGCGTCCTCGTGACAGCGGCGGGGACCAACGTGCGTGCGCCCGCCCTGGAGGTCTCGGACAGTGACATCCGACGGATGATCGACGTCAACCTCTACGGCACGATCGCGAGCTTCCAGGTGTTCGCCCCGCTGATGCTGCAGCACCCGAACTCGCGTTTCGTCGCGATCGGCTCGGTGTCCGGCGCGTACGGCATGAACCTCCGCGCTGTGTACGGTGCGACCAAGGCTGCCGTTTCTGGCCTGGTCCGATCGCTCGCAATCGAGTGGGCGCCGCACGGCGCTACGGTGAATGCCGTCGGGCCAGGCGTCATCGACACCCCACTCACGGCGGGTTACATCGAGAGGTTCCCGGCAAGGGCTCAGGCGCTCATCGATCACACACCCGTCGGGCGCCTCGGTGTGCCCCAGGATGTAGCCGCGACAGTATCGTTCCTCGCTTCCGAGGGCTCGAGCTTCATCACCGGACAGACGATCTACCCCGACGGCGGCCTCAGCGCAGGCTGCTCGTGGTGGTGAGCTCTCCTCACACGAGATTGGAATGGACATGGAGTATCGCGTACTCGGTCGCTCTGGGCTGCGGGTCTCACAGCTCTCCCTCGGCACCCTGCCTTTCGGTGGGCACCAGCGGGAGATCGTCGGCAACACCGACCTGAAAGAAGCCCGCCGGATCCTCGATCGTGCTATCGACTCCGGCGTCAACTTGATCGACACTGCGGACGTCTACGGCTACGGTCGTGCGGAGTCGACCGTGGGGGAGCTGATCAAGGGACGACGTGACAGCCTGATCGTCTCCACGAAGGTCCGGGCGGTCATCGGTCAAGGTCCCAACGACGCAGGCCTCTCGAGGTATCACATCATGCAGGGCATCGAGGCGAGCCTCACGCGGCTTGGTGTCGACCACATCGACCTGTATCAGGTGCACGGATGGGACGGGCAGACGGACGTTGACCAGATCATGTCGACGCTCGATGACCTTGTCCGCTCTGGGAAGGTCCGCTACATCGGTTGCTCCAACCTCTCCGCCTGGCACACCATGAAGGCGCTCGCCGCGGCGGACGCAGCGCACGGGGAGCGCTTCGTCAGTCAGCAGATCTATTACTCGATCCTGGGCCGCGAGGCCGAGCACGAACTGATCCCCCTGTCGGTCGATCAGGGGATCGGCAATCTGATCTGGAGTCCTCTGGCGGGCGGCCTGCTATCCGGCAAGCTCAAACGCGGCAGGGACGAACAGCGAATGCGTGATTGGTGGGATCCGCCTGTTTCAGACCCCGCTCCGCTTCTCGATGTCATCGAGGAGGTCGAGGCGGTCGCCGAGGAACACGGAGCGTCGGTGGCCCAGGTCGCCATCGCCTACCTGCTGACGAAGCCTGTGACGTCGATCATCCTCGGCCCGCGGACATTCGAGCACATCGACTCCGCGCTGGGTTCCCTTTCAGTGCACCTGACCCCCGAGCAGATCGCACGGCTCGACGACGTGAGCCGCCGCCCTCTTCCCTACCCCTACTGGCATCAGGCGCGCAGCATGACCGACCGCCTGAGCGCCGCCGACGAGACGCTGCTGCGCGGCGGACCCGCACTCTAAGGACACCTCAACCCGTGACCGCCGACACCAAGATTCCGTTCACCGATTCGCACGTACACTTCTGG
>NZ_DATMIO010000234.1:0-4549 GCF_035554235.1 Microbacterium sp.
GGGGTGTACGACGCGTTCCGCAACGAGTTCCCGCGGCTGGAGCTGGCGACGCTGCGCAGGCATGCGGCCGAGTGGCGGGACTATTCGGAGGTCTACCGCACGCTCCTTGACCCCGCGCACGAGCGCGACGAAGAGATCGCGCTGCAGCTCGGTCACATCAACACGTTCGGGCGAGGCATGTACCCGCTCGTGCTGCGCGCCTACCGCGACTACGCGCGCGGTGAGGTGGACAAGTCCGCCCTGATATCGACCCTCGAGCACATCCAGTCGCTGCTCCTTCGCAGGACCGTCGTCGGGATCGGCAACGATCGGCTCGTGGCGCGACTGTGCCGCGCGCGCGAGGAGGGAGCCGAAAGCCTCGTGCGCGCGATCGCCCGGGTGACGCCATCGGACGAGCGCGTCCGTGTGGCGCTGAAGTTCGGGGAACTCCCCCACCCCCGGTACGTGCTCGGGCGGATCGCCGGCGTCGTCGCCCGGGCGGACCTCGACGTCGAGCACATCTTCCCCCTCGCGCCCGGCGACGGCTGGAGCGGCGACGGCGTGCGTGAGTGGGCCGACTACGGCGACGACGAGCAGAACAGCCACCGCGCCCTCGCACCGACGCTCGGCAACCTCGCACTGCTCGAAGAGCCGCTCGCGGAGCGCGCGCTCGACAAGTCGTTCGTCGAGAAGCGGGCGCTCTACGCGCAGAGCGGCATCCCCGCCACGAGTGCACTCATCGATGTTCCCGCGTGGGGCACGTCCGCGATCGCCGAGCGCACGGTGCGGCTCACCGACGCCTTCCTTCGCGTCTGGGCGCGCCCGGCCGTGGTCGGCATCGACGACGACGGGCTCACCCCGATCCTCGATGCGCAGCGGCGCAGGGGCTGGCCACGGGGCTGGCAACGGGAGTTCGAGTATGTCGAGTACCGCGGCGAGCACTGGGAGGTCTACGACGTCAAGCACCTCTTCAACCGCATCTTCAAGCGACTCTGGGCCGACGCCCGAGAACCCGTCGTCACGTTCAGCACAGGCCGCGGCGGCCCGATCTACGAGGCGCAGTCCTGGAACGGGCAGTGGGACGAGCTGGATGACGAGCACTCGCTCTACATGGGCTGGGACGCCAAGTACATGCTGACCGCTGTGCAGGACGTGCTCGACGAGGCCGGCATCGCTTCCGAGGTGTTCGTGAAGTACTCGTACATCGGCGCCGCGATGTAGTCGAAGGGGGCCGCCCTCCTGGGCGGCCCCCTTCCGTCGTGGGGCGGGTGGGACTTGAACCCACGATCGTCGGGTTATGAGCCCGCTGCCTTGACCAGCTTGGCCACCGCCCCGCATCGGTTTACGAGCCTACCGCTAGCGGCGGGTGAGGCGACGTCGATGAGGGACGCCTCGTGGTCGAGGTTGCGCGTCAGACCGGGGGTGCGGTCGGCGGCAGGCCGTCACTGCCGCGCGAGATGGGCAGTTCCTGACTGTCGCTGACGATCTGCGGGTGATACCGCGCGAGCTGGATGACGCCCCACACGGCCACCGCGCCGAAGATCACGAAGCCGATGACGGCCCAGAGCGGGGCGGCCGCAGCCTCGCCGAGCACCAGCACGCCGATGAGCACGGCGACCATCGGGTCGACGACGGTGAGTCCGGCGATGACGAGGTCGGGCGGGCCGGACGAATACGCGGTCTGCACGAAATAGGCGCCCGCGGCCGTGCCGAGGAGGAGCGCGAGCAGGCACGCGAGCGTGAGCCACTCGAAGTCGCCGGCCTGCAAGCGCTTGATGACGACCTTGGCGAGGGTCGCGACGAAGCCGTAGATGATGCCGGCGCCGAGGATGTAGAAGAGGGCGCGCATGCGCTTGCGCAGGAAGAACCACAGGAGGGCGAGCACGACCATGACCACCGAGAGGATGGCCAGGATGATGTAGAGCTGTCGCTCGGTGACTTCGTTCTCGGTGGCGAAGAGCGCGGCGACTATCACGAAGAAGAAGATGCCCCCCACGCACGCGACGATGGCTGTGACCGACTTCCGGGTCGGTGCGTGTCCGCTCACGCGCGCATTGAGCAGGGTCGTGATGACGAGCGCGATCGCGCCCAGCGGCTGCACGACGATGAGCGGCGCCACCGCCAGCGCACCGAGCTGGCAGATGATGGCCATGCCCAGCATGATCGTGCCGACCACCCAGGACGGCCTCGTCAGCAGCCGCCCGAGCTGTCCGGCGGTGAGCCCTGAGGTGCCGTCCTGACCGCTCAGCCGCTCGACCTTGGCGACCCCGCGGTGCTGATACTGCGCGCCGAACGACATGAAGACGGCACCGGCGAGGGCGAGCGGGATGCCGAGGAGCAGACCGGGGTTCTGGAAGACGCCCACGAGATGATCGCTCACGTCCTCCACTACGCTGCCCGCGTGCCAAATCACCCTCCGACACTACCTGCACCCCTCTCCCGCTAGGCTCAAGGCGTGGCCGTTCTGCCGATTCGCATCATGGGAGACCCGGTGCTCCATGCCCCCGCGGACGCCGTCGAGGAGGTCACGGATGAGGTCCGCACGCTCGTCGCCGACATGTTCGAAACGATGGATGCCGCCCCCGGTGTTGGCCTCGCGGCCCCGCAGGTCGGGGTTGGGCTGCGCATCTACACCTACAGCTACGCGGACGACGACGGAGAGCCCTGGCGCGGCGTGCTCATCAATCCGGAACTGTGGATGACCCCCCTCGTGCCGGGCGATCCCGACCCCGACGACGAATCGGAGGGATGCCTGTCGTTTCCCGGCGAACGGTTCCCCCTGCGCCGCTCCGACCGCGTCCTCGTGACCGGGACGGACCTCGAAGGCGCGGCGATCCGCATCGAGGTCGACGGATGGCGCGCGCGCATCATGCAGCACGAATTCGATCACCTCGACGGGGTGCTCTACATCGACCGCCTCGATGACTCCGACTGGAAGACGGTGCAGAAGATCGCCCGCAAGCGCGGCTGGGGTCGACCCGGGGCGGCATGGACGCCCGGCATCGACGACGTCGAAGCCTGAGGTGACAGGACCCGAGGGTCATCGGCGCGGGTGCGGAAGAGAAAAGGCCAGGGGTGGAAGCCCTGGCCTTAGATGAGAGCCGCGCAGATGACGCGGGATTCTCGCTCCCCGGCTTGGACTCGAACCAAGAACCTATCGGTTAACAGCCGATTGCTCTGCCAATTGAGCTACCGAGGAAAATGCCCACCTGAGCGGGCAACTCGAACAGCTTAGCAAATACCAGACTCCCCTTACGACGCGAGCACGTGGTGCTCAGCCTCGGCACTCGGGGTCCACATCAGCTCCGAGCCATGCCCCTGCGCGATGACATGGCCGCCGCGCATGACGAGCACATCGGCGTTCAACTCGCGGGCGAAGTCGGCATCATTCGTGACGAGGAGCGCCGACATCCCGTTCGATCGGCCGCGACCGACGATCGCGTCGTACACGACGTGCCGCACCTCGAGGTCGAGGCCCGCGAGAGGCTCGTCCGCGATGAGGATGCGCGGCTGCAGCACGAGCGCCCGCGCGAACGCGACACGTTGGCGCATGCCCGCGCTCAGTTCGTACGGGAACTTGGCTGCCGCCCCGAGCGGCAGCTGCATCTCGTCGAGCAGGGTCGCGATCCGCACCGCGAGGGCGCGCGCGTTGACACGGCGATCCCGGCTCGTGATCGGCTCGCCGATCACCTCTCCCACCGTCATGCGGGCGGGCAACCGCGCCCCGGCGCCCTGCGCCACGAAACCGACCTGATAGAGCCACTGCCGATGCGCGCGACCCGGGCGGCGGGCGGAAATGCCCAGCACCTGCGCGTCTCCCCCGACCACGGTGAGCCCGGCCTCCGCGGAGCCGGCCAGGACGGCGGCGAGCGTGGACTTGCCGGCCCCCGTCGGGCCCATGATCGCGAGCGCCCCGGCATGCGGCAGGGTGAACGACACGCCGTCGACGGCGCGCGTCCCCCCGGCGTACGCCATGCTCACATCCGAGCATCGGATGGCGACGTCGGGCTCCTGGCTGCGTGGCATGCCCTCATCCTCCCGCGAATCGGAGGCGGCGCGCTACTGCTCGGCGAGCAGGCGCTGCCGCTCGGCGTCGAGATCGCGCAGGCGCACCCGCACGTCCCGGCCCTCGGACGAATCGGCGGGCACTCGCTGGACGGCGCCGAGCAGCTCGTTCTTCTCGCGATCGAGGGACCGGACGATGAGGTTGCGCGCGAGTTCGCCCGTGACGGCCACGGCTCCGCTCTCATCGCTCGCCGGGAGCGGACGGGCGAGAAGTTCCCCGGCGAGGGTCCGGTACGGCTCACGCACCGCCTCGATGGTGGTCATCGCCCAGCCGGGGCGCGACGGGTCAGGCACCTCGGCTACGGCCGCGCGGATCGCCTCGAGCCCGGGATGCCGGAACGGAAGGGCCACGGCGCGGGCGAACAGCTCGGGATCGATGCGATGTCCGTACTGCAGGAACCCCGTCAGGGCGTCACGCTCGAGGGCGACGTCATGGTGCTTCGGCAGGGTGGCCAGGGTGACTCGTTCGAGCGCGGTCCCCGCATCCGCCCCGTCGGCGGGTTCG
>NZ_DATMIO010000235.1:0-2985 GCF_035554235.1 Microbacterium sp.
CGGTCGCGTCGGCCCTCGATCTGGGCTGCGGCTGCGGCATCCTGGCCCTGCATCTCAGTCGCAGCGCGGCGCGGGTCGTCGCGACCGACATCTCGGCCCGGGCGCTGCGGTTCACCGCGCTGAACGCCGCGCTCAACGGGGCGTCGGGCATCGAGACCCGGCGCGGGAGCCTGTTCGAGCCGGTGCAGGGCGAGGTCTTCGAGAGGATCGCCGCCAACCCCCCGTTCGTCATCACCCCGCGGGTCGACGGCGTGCCGGGCTACGAGTATCGCGACGGCGGCCTGGAGGGCGATGCGCTGATGGCCGCCGTCGTCGGCACGGTCGGCGACCACCTCACGCCCGGCGGGGTCGCGACGCTGCTCGGCAATTGGGAGACGCGCGACGGCGCGAGCGGTCTCGACCGGGCCCGCGGCTGGGTGGATGCCGCTCCCGTGCGGCTCGACGCGTGGGTGATCGAGCGGGAGCGCCTCGATCCTGCGCGCTATGCGGAGCTCTGGGTGCGGGACGGGGGGACGCGGCCCGGCTCCACCGAATACGACGCGCTGCTCGGGGCGTGGCTCGACGACTTCGAACGCCGGGGAGTGAGCGGAATCGGGATGGGCTGGGTGGTGCTGCGCCGGCCCGGGGGCGCCGTGACGCTCGCCCGCTACGAAAAGATCGGGCACGCCCCGGGACGCGTCGCCGGGCTGATCTCGCACGCCCTCGCCGCGCACGACCGGCTCGAGGCCATCGGAGACGACGGGCTCGCGGCATCCACTCTTCTCGTCGCCTCCGACGTCACCGAGGCGCGCCATCACCTGCCCGGCGAGGAGGGCCCGAGCGTTCTCGAACTGCGGCAGGGCGGCGGGCTGGCGCGCACCGTCCCGGTCGACCCGGCGCTCGCCGCGGTGGTCGGCGCGTGCGACGGGGAATTGCCGGTCGGTGCGCTGATCGACGCCGTCGCGCAGCTGCTCGAGGTCGGGCCCGAGGAGCTCCGCGGCGACCTGCTGCCCCGGCTGCGCGAGCTCGTCTTCACGGGCTTCCTCTCGTTCTCGTGAGGATCGGGCTCGATAGGCTCGAAGGATGCTGAACATGGCCGAGGGCGTCGCGCGCCTGGGTGAGCTCGCGGCGTCGCCCGTCGTCGCGACGCTCGCACGCGCGTTCGCCGACGCCGGCCGAGAGCTCGCGATCGTCGGCGGCCCCGTGCGCGACGCCCTGCTCGGCCGCACGACGAACGACCTCGACTTCACGACCGACGCGATGCCCGACGAGATCCTCCGGATCGTGAAGCCGGTCAGCTCGACGCAATGGGACATCGGCCGCGACTTCGGCACGATCGGCGCGAAGGTGCGCGGCGAGCAGGTCGAGATCACGACGTTCCGGGCCGACAGCTACGACGGCCTCACCCGCAAGCCCACGGTCGAGTTCGGCGACTCGCTCGAGGGCGACCTCGCGCGCCGCGACTTCACCGTCAACGCGATGGCGCTCCGGGTGCCCGCCGGCCAGCTCGTCGACCCGACCGGCGGGGTCGAGGACCTCGTCGCGGGCGTGCTCCGCACCCCCGGCGATCCGCGGGTGAGCTTCGGCGACGACCCCCTTCGCATGCTCCGCGCGGCGCGGTTCCGGTCGCAGCTGGGCTTCGAGGTGGATGCCGGCACCGTCGCCGCGATGGCCGAGCTGCGCGAGACCCTGCGGATCGTGAGCCCCGAGCGCATCCAGGGCGAGCTCGTGCGGCTGCTGGCGACCGGCGACCCCGTGCCCGGCATCCGCCTTCTCGTCGACACGGGCCTGATCGAGGAGTTCCTTCCGGAGGTCTCGGCGCTGCGGCTCGAGATCGATGAGCATCACCACCACAAGGACGTCTACGAGCACTCCCTGACGGTGCTCGAGCAGGCGATCGCGCACGAGGGGCAGCGATTTCCGGATGCCGGGCCCGACGTGCCGCTGCGCCTCGCCGCCCTGCTGCACGACATCGGCAAGCCCCGCACGCGAAAGCTCGAGCCGGGCGGCGGGGTGAGCTTTCACCACCACGACGCGGTCGGTGCGCGCATGGCCCGCAAGCGGCTGCAGGCCCTGCGGTTCGACTCCGAGACGATCGACGCGGTCGCACAGCTGATCGACCAGCACCTGCGGTTCTTCGGCTACGCCGAGGGTGCCTGGACCGACTCCGCCGTGCGCCGCTACGTGCGCGACGCCGGCGAGCAGCTCGACCGGCTGCACATCCTGACCCGGGCCGACGTGACGACCCGCAACCGCCGCAAGGCCGCGCGCCTCGCCGCCGCGTACGACGACATCGAGGCGCGCATCGCCGAGCTGCGCGAGCAGGAGCAGCTCGACGCCATGCGCCCCGAGCTCGACGGCAACCGCATTCAGGAGGTGCTCGGCATCCGGCCGGGTCGCGAGGTGGGCGAGGCGTACCGCTTTCTGCTCGACCTGCGCCTCGACGAGGGGGTGCTCGGCCCCGACGAGGCCGAGCGGCGCCTGCGCGCGTGGTGGGCCGCCCGGGGCTGAGGCGCCGGGGTGCCCGGCCGCCGGTGACTTGCGCGCGGGCTACTCGCGGGGCTTGGCTTGACGCGAAGCGCGCGGGGCCTTCGCTGGTCACAAAGTGCGGGTTCTCCTTCACGAACCCGCAGTTTGCGCCCAGCGAGCTCAGTGGGTTTGGGGCGCATTCCCTCCTTTGGGGCGCACGAGGTGCGCCCCAAAGTCGCAGATGCGCCCCAAACCCGGGGGCGTGGCGCTACGCGGGCGTTCGGCACCCGCGAGGGTGGGATTGCCCCGGGCTATGCGGGCGTGTCGGGGTCCGGGCGCGGATCGGTGGTCTCCGTCGCCAGCGCTGCCCGCACCAGGTGGGTCAGGTCGATGCTGACGATGCGCGGCGGCTCGGGAGTCATGGCGCCGTCTCCGACGTGACGGGCGTCGCCGAAGGAACGGGTGTCTCCGAAGGCCCGGGCGTCGCCGAAGGCCCGGGCGTCGCCGAAGGGCTGGGCGTCGCCGATGGGGCGGGCG
>NZ_DATMIO010000236.1:0-3485 GCF_035554235.1 Microbacterium sp.
CAGCGTCCGCGCGTGGCGCGAGACGGCGGATGTCGCCCGACGGTCGGGGCTCGGCATCGCGGAGGTCGAGGGGATCCTCGGCGTGCTGGCGCTCGATGGCACCGCGCTCAGGGACGAGCGCGGTTGGAGGCGCACGGCGTCGACGATGTGAGGGCCGGGGTGGCGTTCTGACGGGGTGTCGAGTCGGGGGCCGTGGTACTTCCGCGCGCCGCGCGTCCGGGAGGTCGGTTTCCCGCGTGCGGCGGCTCGGTGGAGTCGGTCTCCCGCGTGCCGCGGTGGAGGTCGGTTTCCCGCGTGCCGCGCCCCGGCGAAGGCCGTTGGCGGGGGCATGCTGGGGGAATGGAGCTGGATGCCGCAGCAGAGGCCTTCGCGGTGCACCTCGAGAAGGTGCGCCGGCTCTCGCCGGCAACGGTACGCGCGTACCGTGCCGACCTGCGCGACCTCGCGGCGACGGCGGGGCTCGTTCCGCTCGAGCAGATCGACCTCGAGCTCCTCCGCGAATGGCTCTGGGCGGCCACCAAGCGGGGGGATGCCCGAGCCACTCTCGCCCGCCGGACGGCGGCGGCGCGCTCGTTCTTCGGGTGGTGCGCAGAGGAGGGCCTGCTCGCCGCCGATCCGAGCCTGCGGCTCGTCGCCCCCAAGCGCGGCCGAACCCTGCCTGCCGTCGCGACGGCCGACGCGCTCCGCACGCTGCTCGACGCCTACGCGACGCGTGCGGCCGCCGGCGACCCCATCGAACTCCGGAACCACGCCATCCTCGAGGTGCTCTACGGGTCGGGCGTCCGCGTATCGGAGCTGTGCGGGCTCGACATCGACGATCTCGATCTCGATCGGGCGACCGCCCGTGTGCTCGGCAAGGGATCCAAGGAGAGGGTCGTGCCCTTCGGCGTCCCGGCGCGCGACGCGGTGGGTGCCTACATCGCCCACGGGCGGCCCGTGCTGCGAGAGCAGGCGACCACAACCTCACGCACGCACACGCCCGCGGCGTCGACCGCCGCGTCGTCGGCATCCGATCGGCTGGCCGTGTTTCTCGGCGCCCGGGGCGGGCGCATCTCTCCCCGCACCGTCTACGACCTCGTGTCGCGGACGCTCGGTCCGGTCGTGGGATCCAGCGCCGTCGGCCCGCACACCCTGCGGCATTCGGCCGCGACCCACCTTCTCGATGGGGGAGCCGACCTGAGGGCCGTGCAGGAGCTGCTCGGTCACGCGAGCCTCGGCACGACGCAGATCTACACGCACGTCTCCTCGGAGCGCCTCGCCTCGACCTACCGCCTCGCACACCCCCGGGCCTGATCTCTGAGCCCATCGCGGCCGGGCGCGTTGTCATCCGCCGTTGCTGGGTTTGGGGCGCATCTGCTCCCTTGGGGCGCGATTCCTCCGCCCCGAGGGAAGTTCTGCGCCCCAAACACGTGTGCCCAAACATGTGCACCCAAACACGTGCGCCCAAACATGTGCGCCCAAACATGTGCGCTCCAAAGCGCGCGGGCCCGCCCCGAACACGGTGCGCCGTGCCCACGGGCTCGCGGCGCCCTCATGCGTGGGTTTGGGGCGCGTCTGCTCCGTTGGGGCGCAATTCCTCCGCCCCAAGGAAAGTTCTGCGCCCCAAACACGTGCGCCCAAGCGCGCGTGCGCCCCGCCCGTGCCTCGCGGCGCCTTCATCTCCCGGGTTGGGGCGCATTTGCCCCTTCGGGGCGCGATTCCTCCGCCCCAAGGACAGTTCTGCGCCCCAAACACGTGCACGCGAGCGCGGGTGGGCCCGAGCGCGGGCGTGCCGAGCCGGAGCGGGATGGACCGCGTGCGTCAGAGCGCGTCGCAGCACGGCACGAGCACCGCGCGGGGCACGCCACCGAGCAGAAGCATCGGGTTGATGTAGCGACCATCGCGCCGCACACCGAAGTGAAGGGTGCCATGGGCGGCGTGGCCCCCGAGGCCGAGCGTGCCGACGACGTCCCCGCCCGCGACCTCGGCTCCGGGCACGAGCTCGCTCACGACCGGCTCGAGCGTCGTCACGAGCCCGCCGCCGTGGTCGATCGTGACGATGTCCCGGTCCACGACGCGACCCACGAAGGCGACCACGCCGTCGGCCGGAGCGAGCACGTCATGCCCTGCGAGGGGTTCGAGATCGATCCCGCGGTGGCCCGGCGCGTAGTCGTGCGCCGGCGCCACATACGGTTCCGCGAGCCGGAAGGGCGGGTCGACCGGCCAGACCCAGCCAGAGGTGCCCGACACGGCGGGCGCCCCGGGCGCCGCGGGCACGGCGGACGCCGGACGCGGCGCGCCGACGCATGCCAGCATCCCGAACATCACGACGAGTGTCGCCGTGCACAGCACCCGTCGCATCCGCCCATCCTGAGGCCGCCGGCGCGCACGCGGGACGGTGGCGAGGGCGGCGGTGCACAATCACCAGTACGACCGCCCTGGGGAGGAGGCTCCGCCGGGACTCCCATCGCCGCCTGATACACTGAACGTCGCACCCCGCCTGTCGGGGTGACTACGCGTGCCCAGTGCGCCCGTCCCCGAACTCGTTGAGGGGCAGAGCGCGGCATCCACACCCAACGGTCCCATCCGCTCACGCGGATGCGCGGGTGTGCGAGCCGGGTACCAGGCTCGCCGGCCGAACGGTCCGGCGGAACAAACCGAAAGCGGCGCGCACGCGCGCCAGAACAGGAGAACGGCCATGGCCGTCGTCACCATTCGCCAGCTGCTCGACAGCGGCGTCCACTTCGGACACCAGACCCGCCGGTGGAACCCGAAGGTCAAGCGCTTCATCCTCACCGAGCGCAGCGGCATCCACATCATCGACCTCCAGCAGTCGCTGTCGTACATCGACAAGGCGTACGAGTTCGTCAAGGAGACCGTCGCGCACGGCGGCACGATCCTCTTCGTCGGCACCAAGAAGCAGGCCCAGGAAGTGCTCGCCGAGCAGGCGACGCGCGTCGGCCAGCCCTACGTCAACCAGCGCTGGCTCGGTGGTCTGCTCACGAACTTCCAGACGGTCTCCAAGCGCCTGGCGCGCATGAAGGAGCTCGAGGAGCTCGACTACGAGAACCCGTCGGAGAGCGGCTTCACGAAGAAGGAGCTCCTCCTCAAGAAGCGCGAGCTCGACAAGCTGCACAAGTCGCTCGGCGGCATCCGCAACCTGACCAAGACGCCGTCGGCGCTCTGGATCGTCGACGCCAAGCGCGAGCACCTCGCCGTCAGCGAGGCGCAGAAGCTCGGCATCCCCGTGATCGGCATCCTCGACACGAACGCCGACCCTGACGAGTTCCAGTACCCGATCCCCGGCAACGACGACGCGATCCGCTCCGTGAGCCTGCTCACGCGCATCATCGCCGACGCCGCGGCCGAGGGCCTCATCCAGCGCCACCAGCCCACCGAGGAGTCGGCCGACGCCGAGCCCCTCGCCGACTGGGAGCGCGAGCTGCTCGAGCAGGGCGCACCTGCTGAGGCCACCGCTGAGGCCGAGGTCGCCGCAGTGGTCTGGC
>NZ_DATMIO010000237.1:0-3784 GCF_035554235.1 Microbacterium sp.
GCCGTCGAGGTGCTGCCCGACGGCCTCGCCCGCATGGGCGCCTGGGCGCCGCGGTTCAAGAGCATCCAGGGCCGGCGCTACGACTTCGACGGCAGCGAGTTCTACTGGCAGTACCGTCTGTCGATTCCGCTCGGCATCCCGATCCCCTTCGCGCCGGCCGGTTTCGACGGGTCGCGGTATCGGGAGATGAACTCCGGATGCTTCGAGGGCATGTTCATCCACCGCGACATCGTGGCCGAGATCGGGCTCCCCGATCCGCGGTTCTTCATCTACTGGGACGACTCGGTCTACGGGTGGCTGGCCTCCCGCAAGACCACGTCGGTGATCGTCGACGAGTTCGTGCTCAAGCGCACCCGCGAGATCAAGCAGTGGGACATGGGTGTGCGCCACCTCAACGCCTCGAGCAACGCGTACCGCTACTACATCATGCGCAACCGGGGCCACATGAAGCACTACTTCAAGACCCACGGCGCCTACCGCCCGGTGCGGTTCTTCCTCGGGTCGGCACTGACCTTCGGCAAAGAGCTCGTGCGGCTCGTGTTCGTCGAGCGCACGTTCCGTGGGACATCCCACCTCGTGCGCGGTGTGAAGGACGGGCGAAAGCTCGGCAAGGATGCCTCGTGGCGGCCGATGCCGCCGCTGACGCAGGCCGCGGACTCCGCGACGACCTGAGTCAACCCTCGTTGTAGTCGGCGTTGTAGCGGTCGAGCACGTCGCCGATCGGGGCATCCATCGCGAGTTGCCCTTTGTCGAGGTAGAGTCCGCGCGTGCAGAACCGGCGCAGGTCGCGCTCGCTGTGGCTGACGAAGAACAGCGTGCGGCCCTCGGCGAGCAGCTCGTCGATGCGCTTGTAGCACTTCTCGCGGAACGCCTTGTCGCCGACGGCGAGCACTTCGTCGACCAGCAGGATCGGCTCGTCGAGCTGCGAGACGACCGCGAACGCGAGGCGCACCTTCATGCCGTTGCTGAGGTGCTTGTAGGGGGTGTCGATGGAGTCGGCGAGCTCGGCGAACTCGATGATGCCGTCGAATCGGCGCGACACCTCGGCGCGAGTCATCCCGTGCAGCCCCGCCGTGAGCCGCACGTTCTCGCGCACCGTGAGGTCGCCGACGAACCCGCCGGTGATCTCGATCAGCGGCGCCACTCCCCCGTGCACGCTGACGCGGCCCTCGTCCGAGAGCAGCACGCCGGCGACGAGTTTGAGCAGCGTCGACTTGCCCTGCCCGTTGCGGCCGACGACGCCGATCGACTCGCCCGGCGCGACGGAGAACGACACGTTGCGGAGGGCCCAGAACTCGTTCGGCCGCGTGCGGCGGGATGCCCCCGCGAACAGGTCCTTGAAACTGCGGCGGCCGCGGCGATTGCGCCGGAACCGGACGCCGAGGCCGGTCACTTCGATCGCGAGTGCGTCGGGCATCACAGCTCCTTCAGCACGGAGCGCTCGAGAGCGCGGAACACGAAAACCCCGGCGAGGAGGAAGGCCACGCTCATGATCGCCCCCACGACGACGCTCAGGGTGTCCCAGACCTCGGGGAAGAAGCCCACGCGGTAGAGCGTGAAGATGCCCGAGAGCGGATTGAACGCCACGAGCTCGCGGAAGACGCCCGGCAGGTCGGACACGCTGTAGATGATCGGGGAGGCGTAGAACAGCACGCGGAGGATCAGCTTGGTGGTGCGCTCGAGGTCGGTGTAGAGCACGCACAGTGGCGCGACGAGCAGTCCGAGCCCCACGAGGAGCACCATCTGCAGGAGCACCGCGACCGGGAACAGCAGCAGGCCCCAATTGATCTGGACGGGGTGCGGGCTCGTCAAGGCCGCGACGATGACGAAGCCCACGAGCACGGGGAGCGAGCACAGAAACTCGATGCCCTTGCTGAGGATGATGCGGTTGATCCAGATCGAGCGCGGGATCGCGGTCGAGCGTACGAGCCGCGCGTCTTTGTTGAACGCGCGCGTGAAGTCGGAGACGGCCGAGTTGAACCAGACCCAGGGCAGCAGCGCGGTGATGAGGAAGACGATGTACGGCTCGTGGCCGACGGTGCGCTGAAAGACCTGCGTGAAGACGAACCAGTAGATGAGGCTCATCACGAGCGGGTCGAGCACCGACCAGAGATAGCCGAGCGCGCTCGTCGCGTAGCGCACGCGCAGGTCTCGTGCCGACAACAGCCACAGCGAATGCAGGTAGCGCCGGGCGGATGCCGGGGCCCCGGCGGTGGCGATCGTCACGGTTGCGAGTCTATGAGGCGAGCTGGTTGTTCCACATCGACAACGCCGAGCCGATCGCCATGTGCATGTCGAGGTACTGGTACGTGCCGAGGCGGCCGCCGAAGAGCACGTCCTTCTCGCCCTTCGCGAGCTCGCGATATGCGAGCAGGCCGGCGCGGTCATCCGCCGTGTTCACGGGGTAATAGGGCTCATCGTCGCGCGTGGCGAAACGCGAGAACTCGCGCATGATGACCGTTCTGTCGGTCGGGTAGCGGTCGGCGCGCTCGGGGTGGAAGTGCTTGAACTCGTGGATGCGCGTGTAGGGCACGTCGGCATCCGCGTAGTTCATGACTGACGTCCCCTGGTAGTCGCCCACTGTGACGACCTCCTCCTCGAAGTCGAGGGTGCGCCACGAGAGGGCGCCCTCGGCGTCGTCGAAGTAGCGGTCGATCGGACCGGTGTACACAATCGGCAGCTGCCCCACGGTCGCCGCCTTGTTGAGGGGCTGCGCTCCGTCGAAGAAGTCGATGCCCAGCTTGACCTCGATGTTGCGGTGGTCGGCCATCCGCTCGATCCACGCGGTGTAGCCGTCCGTCGGCAGGCCCTCCCACGTGTCGTTGAAGTACCGGTTGTCGTAGTTGTAGCGCACGGGCAGGCGGCTGATCACCTCGGCGGGCAGGTTCTTTGGGTCGGTCTGCCACTGCTTGGCCGTGTAGTCGCGGATGAATGCCTCGTACAGGGGGCGACCGATCAGGGCGATGCCCTTCTCTTCGAGGTTCGCCGCACCCATCACGTCGAACTCGCCGGCGAGCTCGTGGATCAGGGCCTTGGCCTCATCGGGCGAGTAGCCCGCGTGGAAGAACTGGTTGATCGTGCCGAGGTTGATCGGCAGCGGGAAGACGACGCCCTTGTGGTTCGTGTACACGCGGTGCACGTAGTTCGTGAAAGTCGTGAAGCGGTTCACGTACTCCCACACCGTCGGGTTGGAGGTGTGGAAGAGGTGCGCGCCGTAGCGGTGCACCTCGATGCCGGTCTCCGCCTCGTTCTCGCTGTAGGCGTTGCCGCCGATGTGATGGCGACGGTCGATGACCGTGACCTTACGACCGGATGCCGCGGCCCGCTCGGCGATGGTGAGGCCGAAGAAGCCGGAGCCGACGATGAGGAGGTCCATTGTGGGTGCTTTCGTGAGGAACGACGGCGTCAGGCGGCGAGCAGGTTGCGGAAGTAATCCACCGTGGTCTGAAGACCGGCCGCAAGTGCGACCGTTGGTTCCCAGCCGAGTTCGTTCCGAGCTCGCGTGATGTCGGGCTGACGTTGCTTCGGGTCGTCCTGCGGGAGATCGCGATACTCGATCGTGGAGGAGCTCTCGGTGATCTGCAGTACCGCCTCCGCCAGGTCGAGCATCGTGAACTCACCCGGGTTGCCTACATTGATGGGTCCGGTCACATCGTGGCCCGTCCCCATGAGTCGCACCATGCCATCGACCAGATCGTCGACGTAGCAGAACGAACGAGTCTGGGAACCGTCTCCGTAGATCGTGATGGGTTCTCCTCGAAGAGCCTGCACGATGAAGTTCGAG
>NZ_DATMIO010000238.1:0-2418 GCF_035554235.1 Microbacterium sp.
ACGTGCCGGTCGCGCTCGGGCCGCCACGTGCGCAGCATCGTCGTGCCGGCGCGGGCCGTGGCTCTCCAGTCGATCGAGCGCACGTCGTCGCCGCGCACGTACTCCCGCAGCGAATCGAACTCGGTGCCCTGGCCGCGCACCTGCACGCTCGTGTTGCCGTCGAGTTCGCGCAGCCGGGCGATGCGCGAGGGCAGGTGCCGGCGGGACGCGAACGGGGGGAGCACCCGCACGGCGCCCCGCGCGTCGGTGCGCGCCTGGCGCCCCGCGAAGCCGAGCGGACCGAGGGCGCGGACGACGACGAACGCGGTCGCGAGCTCACCCCGCCGACGCGGGAGCAGGGGCACGTCGAGGCGGCGGCGCTCGCCGGCCGGCACGTCGAGCCGCAGCCGCTCGAGCGGTGCCCCGGCGGTCGGCTGCCAGGCGTCGCGCACGAGCCCCCGCAGTCGCCGCGTGCCGCGGTTGGCGATCCACAGCCCGGTGTCGACCCGCTCGCCCAGGCGCGCCCTCGTGGGCACGTGCCGCTCGATGCGCACGGCGCGCGGGTCGGCTGCGGTCGCGACATCCACCCCCGCCAGTGCGAGGCACAGCACGAGCCAGCCGCCCGCAGCCAGCCACGCGTCGACGCCGGCGGCGGAGAGCAGCACGACGGGCACCACGCCGAGGGCGACGAGGAGGGGCAGGCGACCGGTGACGAACATGGGACGGCGGGCTAGATGGGCACGCGGGTCTGCTGGAGCACCGACGAGAGGATCGCGTCGACCGAGACGCCCTCGATCTCGGCCTCGGGCCGCAGCCGGATGCGGTGCCGCCAGACGGGCACGAGCATCGTCTGAACGTGGTCGGGGGTGATCGCGGGATACCCGCCGAGCCAGGCCCACGCCTTCGCCGCGGCGAGCAGTGCCGTCGACGCGCGAGGGCTCACGCCCAGCTGCACCGAGGGGCTCTGGCGCGTCGCCCGGGCGAGGTCGACGACGTACGCGAGCACGTCGTCGGCGACGGCGACGGATGCCGCGGCCCGCTGCGCCTCGTGGATCTCGGCGATCGACACGACGGGTTCGAGCCCCGCGCTGGCGAGGTCTTGCGGGGAGAAGCCGCCGGCATGACGCCGCAGCACGGCGACCTCCGCGTCACGGCCGGGCACCTCGATGAGCAGCTTCATGAGGAATCGGTCGAGCTGGGCCTCGGGGAGCGAATAGGTGCCCTCGTGCTCGATCGGGTTCTGGGTCGCGGCGACCACGAAGGGATCGGGCAACGCCCGGGTGACCCCGTCGGCCGAGACCTGGCGCTCTTCCATGGCCTCGAGCAGCGCGGCCTGCGTCTTGGGGGGTGTGCGGTTGATCTCGTCGGCGAGCAGGACGTGGGTGAACACCGGACCCTCGCGGAACTCGAACTCGCCGCTGCGCGCGTCGTAGATGAGCGAGCCCGACACGTCGCCCGGCATCAGGTCGGGAGTGAACTGGATGCGCTTCGTGTCGAGGCCCAGCGCGAGGCTGAACGAGCGCACGAGGAGCGTCTTCGCGACGCCGGGAACGCCCTCGAGCAGCACGTGGCCGCGCGCGAGCAGGCCGATCAGCAGGCCGGTGACGGCCCCGTCCTGGCCGATCACGGCCTTGCCGACCTCGATGCGAACGCGGTTCATGGCGTCTCGCAGCGCGTCGTCGGGGCGCGTCGGGGTGGGCGGAATCACGGCGTCGGTCACGGGGCGTTCCTTTCGGTGCGGACGGCGGCACGAACCGCCGCCTCGAGGTCGCGGAGCCGGTCGCTCAGCGCGACGAGTTCGGCGTCGGTGCGGGGGAGGGAGTCGATCAGGATGCCGCGCACGGCCGGCCGCGGCGCGCCGATGCGATCGGCCGCCGCGTCGGAGACGTCGGCGGCGCTCGCGGCCGGGCCGAGGCCCAGGTCGCGGGCCAGGCGGCCGATCGTGCCGATGCGCAGCGCATCGGCCGCGTGCAGGGCGTCGCGCGAGCGCGCGTAGAGGCGCGCGCGGCCCTCCATCGTCTCGGAGGCGCGCACCATGACCGGCAGGTTCTCGGCGACGAGGGGCCCGAACCGTCGGCCGCGCCACACCGCCGCGGCGACGGCCGCGGCGATCAGCAGCACGATCGCGGGCGTCACCCACGGCGGCGTCAGCACGCCGAGAGAGGGCGATGTGTCTTCGAGGTCGCTGTCGGCGAGCGTGGGGACGTACCAGACGACGACCGGGTGCCGGCCCATCAGCCCGATCGCGAGGGCGGCGTTGCCGTTCTCGGCGAGGTGCTCATTGGTGAAGAGCCCGCCGGCGTCGATGAGGGCGATGCGGGAGGTCGGCGAGCGCTCGCCGACGAGGAGGCCGTAGCCGCCGTCGGCGGGATAGCACGCGGCATCCGCGTTTCCCGATGTGAAGAGCAGACCCGGGATGACGGGGCCCGCCCGCTTCGC
>NZ_DATMIO010000239.1:0-10119 GCF_035554235.1 Microbacterium sp.
GCTGCTTCCTGTCGGCGATGGTTTGCTAGTTGCTGTCAAGCAATGATCATTAAAAGCGTGGTCGCCGAACACTAAGCCGTTACGCTGCGTCCCCCCGGACCGTGTCGATGCAGAACGAGAAGTCGCAGATCCAGAACCGTGCCGCGGCGATGCGCGTGCTGCAGTCGCGCCTGCTGATCCTCCAGAAGGAGCAGGAAGCGGCGATCAAGAAGGACCTCGCCGGCGTCATCACCGCGAGCTGGGGCGACCAGATGCGCTCGTACGTGCTCGCGCCGTACCAGATGGTCAAGGACCTGCGCACCGATCACGAGGTGAACAACCCGACGGCCGTGTTCGACGGTGACCTCGACGGGTTCATCTCCGCCGGCATCCGCTGGCGCAAGCGCCCCCTCGAGGACTAAGCGCCCAGGTCGGCGGATGTCGGTGGCCCGGGTGTCGCTCGACGCGCTCGCGCGCTCCGCGCATAGGCTCGTTAGGCCATGATCCGCTTCGAGAACGTCACCAAGAAGTATCGCGGCACCGTTCGGCCGGCGCTCGCTGACGTCGACTTCGAGGTGCAGCGCGGGGAATTCGTCTTCCTGGTCGGGGCGTCGGGTTCGGGAAAGTCCTCGTGCCTGCGCCTGATCCTGCGCGAAGACATCCCCTCCGCCGGCCGTGTCGTGGTGCTCGGCCGCGACCTGCGGACGCTCTCCAATCGCCGCGTACCGTATTTCCGCCGGCACATTGGCGCCGTGTTCCAGGACTTCCGGCTGCTGCCGTCCAAGACGGTGTTCCAGAACGTCGCGTTCACCCTGCAGGTGATCGGCTCGTCGCGCGGGTTCGTGCACCAGGCCGTTCCCGAAGCTCTGAGGCTCGTCGGCCTCGAGGGCAAGGAGAAGCGGTTTCCGCACGAGCTCAGCGGCGGTGAGCAGCAGCGCGTGGCCATCGCACGGGCCCTCGTCAACCGCCCGCAGGTGCTGCTTGCCGACGAGCCGACGGGAAACCTCGACCCCGCGACATCCGTCGACATCATGCAGCTGCTCGCGCGGATCAATGCCGGCGGCACGACGATTCTGATGGCGACGCACGAGGCCGGATTCGTCGACCAGATGCAGCGGCGCGTCATCGAGCTGAGCGACGGCGTGCTCATGCGCGACGAGCGCCGCGGCGGATACGGCGACACCTCGGCCATCCCGAAGCTCGTGCCGCTCGTCGAGCGCGGGGCAGCGAGCGTCGCGGCACTGACGGCGGTGCTCGAGCTGCAGCGCGAAGTGATGTCGGCGGAGGCCGCAGACCTGGCCTCCGCGGCGACTGTTACCCCCGCGGACGTGGCTGCGGGTCCGGAAAGCGTGGTTCCGAGTCCTGCGGGCGCGGAAGCCGATGCGGCCCAGCACGAGGCTCCGAAGCCGGAGTGGGAGCAAGCGCCGGTGGCGTCGGCACCTGCGTCGGCCTTCGCGTCGGAAGCGGTAGAGCGCGACGGTGCCACGACCGAGGCGGACGGCACCGACTCCGTTGCCCCGCCCGAACCCGCCGAAGGGGCGGCGCCCCCGGTTGCGGCGACGCCTCCGGATGCGGCGGCGCCCCCGCGCACCAGCCCGATCGCCGTGCCCGCGATCGAGATCGACGTCGCAGAACTCGGCGTCGCGGATCGCCTCGGCCTCGAGGGCAATGACGACGAAGAAGTAGGGCCGACGACATGAGGTTCGCCCTGATCTGGTCGGAGGTCTTCACCGGGCTCCGCCGCAACGCCTCCATGGTCATCTCCGTGGTGCTCGTGACGTTCGTGTCGCTCACCTTCGTGGGCGCGGCCATCCTGATGCAGGCGCAGATCGGCACGATGCGCGACTTCTGGGTCGACCGGGCACAGGTCGCGGTCTACATGTGCACCTCGGTCTCGACCCAGCCGACCTGCGCGGGTGGCGCGGCCACCCCGGAACAGGTCGCAGAGGTGCAGGCTGCACTCGAGGGGCCCACGCTCGCGCCGCTCATCCAGAGCTTCGACTTCGAGAGTCACGACGAGGCCTACGCGAACCTCATCGCCCTGCTCGGCGACGACTATGCGAGCGTCATCACGCCCGATCAGGTCAACGAGACGTTCTCGGTGAACCTCGTCGACCCGGCCCAGTCCGAGGTGCTCGTCGAAGCGTTCAGCGGCCAGGACGGCGTGGAGGAGGTAAAGGACCAGCTCCAATACCTCGAACCGCTCTTCTCGGCCCTGACCGTCGCGACCTACATCGCGGTCGGCATCGCCGCCCTGATGCTGATCGCCGCCGTGTTGCTGATCGCCACCACCATCCGGCTATCGGCCTATGCCCGGCGGAAAGAGATCGGCATCATGCGCATGGTGGGGGCATCCAATCGGTTCATCCAGACGCCCTTCGTGCTGGAGGGGGTGTTCGCCGCCCTCATCGGTTCCGTCCTCGCCAGTGCGGCCGTGCTCGCCGGCGTGCATTTCGGCGTCAACGAGTACCTGCGGGACCGCGTCGACTTCGTCACGACGTGGGTCGACATGGGCGATGCCCTGCTCGTCGTCCCGGTGCTGATCCTCATCGGGGTCGTGCTGGCCGCGCTCTCGGCCGGATTCGCGATCCGCCGCTGGCTGCGCGCGTAGTGCCCGTCGGTCCCTGAGCCTGTCGAAGGGTAGACTGATGGGCTGCCGTGTGCTCCGCGCGGCATCCATCGAGGAGTCGTCATGCCCAAGGAACGCGGTGAGAAGGTCGTCGCGACCAATCGTCGCGCGCGCCACGAGTACAACATCGAGAAGACCTATGAGGCGGGGCTCGTGCTGACCGGCACCGAGGTGAAGTCGCTGCGCCAGGGGCGCGCGAACCTCTCCGACGGCTACGCGTACATCGATGGGGGAGAGGCGTGGCTCGACGCCGTGCACATCCCCGAGTACTCGCAGGGGCACTGGACGAACCACGCCACGAAGCGCACGCGCAAGCTGCTGCTGCACAAGGACGAGATCATCAAGCTCAGCCACGCGGTCTCGGCCGGCGGCTACACGCTCGTGCCCCTCAAGCTCTACTTCTCGGACGGCCGCGCCAAGGTCGAGATCGCGATCGCGAAGGGCAAGCACGAGTGGGACAAGCGCCAGACGCTGCGCGAGCGCCAAGACAAGCGCGAGGCCGAGCGCGCCATGCGCTCCCGCAACCGGCTGGGCGACTGACCCCGACGCTTCGGCGAGTGGATGCCGCGGCATCCGTCGCTCGCGCGAGCACGCGGCATCCCGTTCAGCGGGCCGCGAACCGCGCCTCGACGGCCGCGCGCACGACGATCGGCTGCGGCTCGAACTCGAGCGCGGGGCCACCGCCCGCGTCGGCCGCCATCAGGGCGCGCATCATCTTCGGCGCGCCGGGCCCGGACTCTTCGCCGCCCTTGCTCAAGAGGCCGACATCCGCGATCTCGAGCGCGGTGACGCCCCCGAGCCCGATCGCCGCGGCGTAGGCCGTGGCACGGTCGACGGCGACCTGCACGGCGCCGCCGGCGACCTGGCGTTCGGTGGCCTTGGCGGTGTCGGGGGTCAGTTCCCAAGTCACGGACTCGACGGTGATGCCCTCGCGCTCCGAGACCTTGGTCACCCAGTCCGAGAGCGCCGCGAAGTCGCTGAACTCCGCGCGAGCCCCGACCGAGGCGTGGTGCACGAGCGCGAGGCGCTTGCCGTCCTGGCTCCACGGCCGGTCCGACCAGACCGAGACCCGGTCGCTCGACCACTGGGTCACCGACGCGGCGCCCTGCAACGCCTGCAGCTCATCGCGCACCTGCTGGGAGAGGGCGGATGCCTCGGCCAGAACGGCATCCCTCTTCGGTCCGTCGAGACGAACGGAGACGCGCGCGACCCCGAGCTCGGCCGGAATCCGGTCCTCGTGCTCGCCGCGGACGGAGATGATCACTTCGCTCATGGCTGCGACTCTACGCGCGGGGTGTGGGGAATGGCCCGTGTCCGGCATCCGTTATAGACTGTGACGCTCGGCACCGTTCAGGTGGCGAGGAATGACAACTACACAGCGCGTGACAGCGGCCTCTGTGATACTTGCGAACGCAAGGCAGGGGAGACCATGGGGATGATCGGTTTCGACATCGCCTGAGCTCCTGCGAGAAGCGGGCCGAGGATGCAGGGTTATCTCGTAAACGATCTCTGCAAAACCAATAAGTGCCGAATCAAATCGCACTGACTTCGCCCTCGCTGCGTAAGCGAGCCCGATAGTCCGTCAGACCGTGGTCGATCCCGACACGGACCCTGGCGTCATCTAGGGATCTTGCTGAGAGACGGCGTCTGGACGTCTCTCGGGACTCTTTCCAGACTGGGCCTGTCGACCTAGATGCCTGTGGCAAAGGTCGGGGCCGAGTAGAACGTCAGCACAGGCTACGCCCGTAGAAGGCGCAGAGACACAGCGATGGACGGGGGTTCGATTCCCCCCATCTCCACACTTGGGTTGAGTAGGCGCTTGCGCCGTATCGAAACCAACCGCTGTCACGTGATTCAGGCCCAGCTCCCGCGTTGATTCGCGGGAGCTGGGCCCTTCTGTGGAATCGTGAGCCCGTGAAACTCTATTCTGACTATGGGCGACGCCGAACGCGGCAGATCCTCGAAGACGCTCGCGCTGACGCTCGGCCCGGGAGTAGCCGTGCTGCCGATTCTCATGATCCTGTTCCTCTGGTTGTTGACGCGCGGCCGGTTCGTTCGCCGCGCCGGGCGCGCAAAGGCGCTTGTGAGCGCCGGGGTCGGAATAGACCTCTTGGCCCTCCGTGCGCTCACCAATCAGGGGATCGCGACGATTGCGAAAGTCGACGCCGATGCAATGGGCGCGTGGCGCCGAGGCGACGAGATCGTCATGCGGCGGCTGGCCGGACTGGATCTGGAATCCGCCGGCATCCGGCTGCCCTCCTGACACGACTCAGATCCGCCGGAATGTATATCGCGACAGGCGCCTTGCATTGACCATGCGCGCCATCATCTACGCCCAGCACGGCACCTCCTCCGTCCTCGAACTCGTCGCCCGCGAGCCGGCAGCGCCCGGGCCGGAAGAGGTGCGCGTCCGTGTCGCCGTCTCAGGTGTCAACCCGACGGATTGGAAGGCTCGCGCGGGCGGCAAGCCGCTCGAGTTCGCAGAGGTCGTACCGAATCAGGACGGTGCCGGCGTCGTGGATGCCGTCGGGTCGGATGTCAGCGACCTCAAGGTCGGCGAACGCGTATGGATCTTCCTTGCCGCCCACCAGCGGCCGACGGGCACCGCGCAGGAGTTCACTGTTGTGCCCGCGAGCCGCGCAGTACGACTGCCGGATGGCGTTCCCTTCGACGTCGCGGCGAGCCTCGGCGTGCCCGCGATGACTGCCCACCGCGCGCTCACCGTGCACGAGTTCGGACCGTCGAGGCTCGCGGCCGGCGCACTCGACGGTCGAGTGGTGCTGGTGCACGGGGGAGCGGGTGCCGTGGGGCACGCCGCCATCCAGCTCGCGGTGTGGGCAGGCGCAACAGTCGTGGCCACCGTGAGCAGCGATGAGAAGGCGGCGCTGGCCCGCTCGGCAGGCGCGCATCACGTCGTGCAGTACCCGGATGCCGACCTCTCGGCGAAGATCATCGCCATCGCTCCGAGCGGAGTCGAGCACATCGTCGAGGTGGCGCCCGCCCAGAATGCTTCGCTCGACGTGGATGTGCTCGCCAATCACGGCAGCATCGCGTACTACGCGAACAACAACGGCGAAGACTTCACCGTCCCGATCGTCGCGAGCTTCGCGAAGAACGCGCGCTGGCAGGGCCTTCTGCTGTACACCGTAGGTCCGGACGCGCTTGTCGCGGCCGCCGAAGACATCACTGCCGCCCTCGAAGCAGGGGCTCTTCCGGTCGGCACCGAGGCAGGACTGCCTCTGACGTGGTTTCCGCTCGAAGAGACGGCATCCGCTCACGACGCCGTCGAAAGCGGCGTCACCGGCAAGGTTCTCATCCGCGTCGCGGAGGACCTGATCTGAAGCGGGACCACGTAACCGGGAGCTCGGTCACAACCCGGCGGTCCGGGCGAAAGCCGCTGAAAAGCGCGCACTCGACCGGACCGCCGGATAACGGAGGACCCTCTACTCCCAGATTCGATCGCCGACGAACTCCCGCGGGGGGATGGTCACGAACGCGGAGCCGCTGTCATCCAGCGAGGCGGCCAGCGCGTTGAGTTGTGGCACGGAGTTGCTCGCACCACCCCAGTGACCCGAGTTCACGCGATCCTCCAGAACGCTGATGCCCGCTGCGATCTCGGCAGGGGTGAAGGAGCAGTGACCCTCGCGGTCGACGAACGTCTGACGGAGCATCGCACTGTCGCCCTGCGAGCGCACGTCCTCCGAGTACTCTTCTTCAACCTGGACCGGCGCCAAGATGTCGATCGTCGTGTGCATCGTCAGCACGGGCACCTGCAGGGCGCCTGTCAGCCCTGACGTGGAGGTGAGGGCCTCCACCGATCCGGCATCCGGAGCGATATCGGCGGTGTCGGTGAGCTGCGCCAGATCGGCCTTCAGATCCAGTCCGGCCGCACGATACAGCTCCGCGACCTTCTGACGATCCGCGGACTGTTGGAAGAGCCTGCCATAGTCGACGCCGACGTTCCAGGTCGCGTTGCCGCCGGTCGCCGTCTCGATGTCGAAGCGACCCGGTGTGACGAATCCCAGCGTCTGCTTCAGCAGGGTGTACATCGACTCCTGCCAGAGGTCCGCATCGTGGGTGTCCGTCCCAGGGAGGTGGAACAGCGCCGCTGCGAGCGCGACGCGCGCGCGACCCTCGGGCGTAGCCTGCCCGGCATCCACTGCTCCGCTGAGCGCAGCCGCGGTTCCGAAGGCAGCGCCGAGGTTCGCATACCCCTCGATCTGGATCTTCTGTTCGGGGGCGAGGAGTTCGTCGATCGCATGCGAGCCGTCGAGCTGGTAGTTGTTCAGGTCGACGCCGCCCTCCATCAGACCGCAGGTCGGCATCGCGCCCGCGATAACGTCCCCCGCCGACTCGGCGAGACGCCCCGCGACCAGGCCGCCCATGGATGTTCCGTACGCGAGGACGTGATCCGGCTGTTCGCCGATCTGAACCAGAGCTGCATCCAATGACTCGAGCTGGTCGTCGGGAGCGGTGGGCACAGCCCATCCGGTCGCCTCGTAGGTCGATCCCACCAGCGCGTATCCCTGTTCGAGTAGCAGCTGCTCGGTGGCGGGGTTCGGAGCCACCGTCGCCGGCGCGCGAGGGCCGGCGAACGAAGGCTGATAGCCGTGGCTGTAGAGCAGAAGCGTCCCGTTCCAGTCGTCGGGCACCACCGCCCTCCAAGCTGTCCCGTCAGCCAGGGTGCCGGCGTACTCACCGCTCGCCGCCGCCGCTGACGAAGCGGTCAGCGCGACGGCCAGGACTGCGCCCGCCGCGGCCGCCGCGCCGATGGATGTGAGCCGAGAGCGGCGGGGAGTGGACGTGATGGATGCAAGCATGCGAACTCCTTCGTTCGACCGTGGTCACTCACGTGCAAGTATCAACTTCGTTGGCAACTAGTCAAGGAAGTTGATCATCGGGGACATGCGTCGCGAACCTCCGCGGCCAGCGCAAGCCGGCTCTCACTCCATCGCCTGAGCTGTGACGAAGGCGTGTCTGGACAGCTGCGCCGCGCTCATGTCGTCGTGCTGTTCGAGCACAGTCACCGAATCCACACCGTCTCGATGGGAATCGCGTGCCCGAGGATGTTCTCGGCCGCGCGGTGACCGGAGTAGAGCGCCGCTGCCACCGTCGCCGGGTCATCGGTCCAGGTCGCCTCGCCGGCTATGTGAAGCACTCCGCCCACCGGCGTCGCGAGGGTGTCGTGGTCGGCGGTCGTCGAGCCCACCGTCATGTAGGCGTACGAACCGTGCGCGAACGGGTCGTCCTGCCAGTCGGTGATGTGGACGTGAGTCGGCGTCTCGACCGCGTCGCCGTACAGGCGGCGCAGCTGCGTGAGGATCGAGTCGACGATCTGGTCCTCGGTCCAATCGCGGGTCTCGACCGCCGCCGGCCCCGCGGCGAAGCTCAGCAGCGTCGGCGTGCCGTGCAGCGCAGTGAGGTCGTACCAGGAGTGCCACCAGCGGCTCTCGGGGCCCTGCTGCCGGATCGCGTACACGCCGTCGTCCCAGAACTTCGTCGGGAACCGCAGGAAGACCTTCTCGAACGCGTTCATCTTGAGCCCGCTCAGGGCGCCCGCGACCGGCTCGGGAAGCGGCGGTTCGATGACGAAGTCGTCGGCCTGCAGCACACCGACCGGCACCGTGACAATGGCGTTGTCGGCGGTCAGGGTGCCGAAGTCGGTCGTCACGGTGACGCCGTCCGCCGACCAGCGCACGCGCGTGACGACGTGCGTGAGTCGGATGTCGAGCCCTACCGCGAGGCGCGAGGGGAGGCGGTCGTAGCCGTTGGGGAACACCACTTCGTTCCCGTCGATGGAGTCGTCGTCGAGACCGTGCGCGGCGAGATCCTCGATCCACGCACCGTACTGCTCCTCCGACCGATGCTCCAGGTACTCGCGGACCCGCTGGGCGCGGTGCGCGTCCCAGTCCTGCTGGGCGAGCGCCGCCTCGGTCACGTCGCGGTACGAGGCATCCGGATCGGATTCCGCGACCACCTCAAGGAGTGCGGCGTCGACCGCGTGGATGTCGTCGAAGAAGCCCTGCGCGGCGGCATCCGAGAGTCGCTTTCCATCCGGGCCGTAGTAGGCGATCGGGCGACTGTCGGGCTGGTAGCCGCCGACGGTGAACTCGACGGTGCGAAGGCCGAAGGCCTCGGCCGCGGCGGCGACAGGGGAGTCGGTGATGCCGTGAATCCAGGATGCCCCGAGGTCGGTGGCGAGTCCGTACCGCCGGTCGGTCACGACCCTGCCGCCCACGCGGTCGCGGGCCTCGAGCACCACGACCTTGCGGCCGGACTTCGAGAGCAGCCGCGCGGCGACCAGGCCGGCCACGCCCGCGCCGACCACGATCGTGTCGAAGTGATCCATCGATGACCTCCCAGCCGGGCAACACGCATCGCGTGCTTCGACGCTACCGCTCGTGGAATTCAGTCGCCCCAGACCACGAGCAGCAGTCCCTGCTTCGTGTCGGCGACCTTGACCCAGCCGTCGCCGAACAGATACGTCATCCCGTAGCCGTTCTCGTCGGTCGAGATGGTCGTCTCGGGGTTCTCGGTGATGTAGACGCCGTCAGGCTGGTCTTCGCGCACCCAGCCCTCGCCGACGAGGTTGTCCTGCGCGTCGTACGCGGCATCCTGCTCGATGGGTGCCCAGCCGAAGATCTGCACGTGGTCGGTGGCCGGCCCCGCGTGGTCGGCCCAGACGCACTGGAGCCCGCCGTCGATGATGGTTGCTCCGACCCGGAAGTCGTCTTGCTCGGCCGACCAGCCGAGGCTCTCGAAATCCTCGACGGTGGCGGCGGGGATGATCGTCTCGCAGGTCGGATCGGAACCACCGGCGGGCGCGACGGATTCGGCGGGCGTCGGGGGCGGGGTGTTCGCCGCGCTGTCGTCGATCGTGGGCGTGGGCGACGGGGTGGGCGCGGGCGCGGTGCAGGCCGTGACCAGGCTCAGCGCCACGGCGATCGCGAGGGCGGAGCCGACGCGGTGCAGGGGTGTCATCGTGCGGGCTCCGAGGGCTGGTCGTCGTGGGGTTGGTGGGCAGCGTCGGGAGAGTGCAGCAGGTCGAGGAAGGCGTCGTGCAGGATGCCGTTGGTTGCCAGTGTCGAGCGGGCCGAGATCGTCTCGGCCCCGTCGAACGACGTGAACCGCCCGCCCGCCTCCGAGACGATCGCGACGGCGGCCGCGATGTCGTACTCCTTGACACCGAACTCGGCCACCATCTCGAGGCGGCCTTCGGCCAGCAGCATGTACGACCAGACGTCGCCGTAGGCGCGGTCGCGCCACACCCGGCGCGTGAGCGCGACCAGCGCGGGCAGCCGGCCGGCGGCATCCCACTGCGCGATGCTCTGGAAGCATGCGCTCGCGTCGTCGAGGCTGTCGATGGATGACACGGCCAGCCGTTTCGGCTCACCCGCGGTCGCCGTCCAGGCGCCGTGCCCCGCCGCCGCCCACCAGCGGCGACCGAGCGCGGGGGCGCTGACCACTCCAAGCCGGGGAACGCCGTCGATGGCGAGCGCGATCATCGTTCC
>NZ_DATMIO010000240.1:0-16309 GCF_035554235.1 Microbacterium sp.
GCAGAAGACCGAGCACGGCATGTCGGAGTACCTTCTCGATGAGGTCGAGCCCGCGCTGGTCTGAATCACTGCACGGCATCCCCCTCTCCTTTCGGGTTTGGGGCGCATCTCCTTCCTCGGGGCGCATTTCGTGCGCCCCGACGGGAGTTTTGCGCCCCAGCTCCCCGGTGGCCGCGCACCGACCCCGGCGACCGCACGTCGGCGAGCCGCCGCGCACGCGGAGTTCCCGCCCCCGCGCAGGCCGGGACTATCCGAGTGCAGCGAGGTGGTCGCGCAAGGTCGGGCCGGACCGGAACTCGCGGATGAGGTGTCGCACGACCTCCCGAAGGTCGCCGTCGGACGCCTCGGCGACGCGCACCTGCCGCGCGTAGCTGGCGCCTTCGTGGAGGATCGAATCGATCCCGGCGAACTCGCGCGCGCATTTGAGTTCGAGCGCGAGGGGGGTGAGCCGCTCCATGGTCTCCCGCAGGTGCTCCGTCACCATTACCTCTCGCCCGCTCGGGTCGATGATGATGCGGGACTCGAGGCCGTACCTCGCCGCCCGCCACTTGTTCTCGCGCACGAACCACGGCTGCAGGAAGGTCAGCTCGCGGCCCTCGTCGAGCTCGCGGCTGAAGTGCTCCACGAGCACCTGCACCAGGGAGGCGACCGCGGCGAGCTCGGGGAGGGTCGACATCCCGTCGCACGCGCGCACCTCGATGGTTCCCCAGCGAGGCGCGGGCCGGATGTCCCACCGCACCTCGGACGCATCGGCCATCACGCCGGTGCGCACCATATCGCCCAGGTAGCCCTCGAACTCCGTCCACGACTGCAGGGGCCAGGGGAGGCCGGCGGTCGGCAGCTGCTGGAAGACGAGTGCCCGGTTCGAGGCGTAGCCCGTGCGCTCGCCCGCCCAGAATGGGCTCGACGCCGACAGCGCCTGGAGATGCGGGAGGTACACGGCGAGGGCGTTGATGATCGGGAACACCTTGTTGACGTCGTCGACGCCGACGTGCACGTGGATTCCCCAGATCATCATGTTGCGACCCCACCACTGGGTTCGCTCGATGAGCTTGTGGTACCGCGTCTTGTCGGTGACGGACTGCTCGTACCACTGCGCGAACGGGTGGCTCCCCGCGCACAGGAGTTCCACGCCGATGGGATTCGTCGCGGTGCTGACCGCGGCGATCGCGTCGGCGATGTCGTCGACGGCCGCGGCCACGGTGTGGCCGATGCCGCTCGTCACCTCAACGGTGTTCGTGAGCAGCTCGCCGGTGATCGTGTGCCGCTCGAGTTCGGAGGACGCCTCGAGCTTCTCCAGGATGTCGGGGGCACGGCCCACGAGGTCACCGGTGTCGCCGTCGGCGAGCATGAGCTCCCATTCGATGCCTACGGTCGAACGGTCGGATGTCGCGAAGGGCACCGTCATCCGCTCATCTTGGCACGCCGAAGGCTGGATCCCGGTCGACTCACGATGCCGGGGCGTGTTCGCGCCGGGGTGTTCGCGGGGCGCCCTGCGATATGGAGGGTCGGGGTGTTCGCGGGGTGCTCCGCGATATGGAGGGCCGGGGTGTTCGCGGGGCGCCCTGCGATATGGAAGAATAGAGGGTCGGATCACCCGCTCGACCCTCTATCCAGCGCGGAGATCCTCCTTTTGAGCTTCCGCCGGGTGTGCACCCCACTCTCCAGGCGACCGGTTCGTTTTCTCACCACACACATTCAGGAGAATCGTGGCTGTCAAGATTCGTCTCAAGCGCCTGGGCAAGATCCGTGCGCCCTACTACCGCATCGTCGTCGCCGACTCGCGCACCAAGCGCGATGGTCGTGTCATCGAGGAGATCGGCAAGTACCACCCCACCGAGGAGCCCTCGTTCATCGAGGTCGACTCAGAGCGTGCGCAGTACTGGCTCGGTGTCGGCGCGCAGCCGACCGAGCAGGTCACGGCGCTGCTCAAGCTGACCGGCGACTGGGGCACCTTCAAGGGCGACGCGAACGCGGTGTCGACCGTCAAGGTGCGCGAGCCCAAGCCGGCGTTCGAGCCGGATGCCGCGAAGAAGGCCGTGCTCAAGCCCAAGGCCGAGAAGAAGGCCGAGCCCGTCGCGGAGGCTCCGACCGAGGCCGCCGCTGACGTCGACGCCCCCGAGACCGCCGAATAGTCGTGCTGGCCGCCGCGCTCGAGCACATCGTCAAGGGGATCGTCGATCACCCCGGCGATGTGCGCATCCAGTCCTCCACGTCGTCCCGCGGTGACGTCCTCGAGGTGCACGTGCACCCCGACGACCGCGGTCGCGTGATCGGGCGCGGCGGACGCACGGCCAAGGCCCTGCGCACCCTCGTGTCGGCGCTCGCCGACGGGCGGCGCGTGCGCGTCGACGTCGCGGACGACTGACGTGCCGAAGGACCAAAGACCCCCCGTACCCGACAAGACGCAGCTCCGCGTCGGCCGCCTCGTCAAAGCGCACGGCCTGAAGGGTGCGCTCAAGCTCGAGCTGTATACCGACGATCCCGATGGCCGCTTCGTGCCCGGGGCCGTCTTCACACTCCAGGTGCCGGAGTCCTCGCCGTGGCACGGCAAGTCGATCACGGTGCGCGAGTTCCGGTGGATGAACACCCACCCCGTCGCATTCTTCGAGGGTGTCGATGACAGGGAGGCCGCTGAGGCTCTCGTCCGGGCGATCCTCTGGATCGATCAGGATGCCGAGGCCTCGGCTCCGGAGGACGACGCGTGGTACGACCACCAGCTGGTCGGCCTCGATGTCGTGCGCGACGACGTGAAGGTCGGCCGCGTCATCCGTGTCGATCACTTCCCCGCGCAGGATCTGCTGATCGTCCGCACTGACTCGGGCGAGGTTCTCGTGCCGTTCGTCAAGGCTCTCGTCCCGGAGGTCGACGTCGCCGCGGGTCGCGTTATCGTGACGCCTCCCCCCGGACTCTTCGAGGAGCTGCCGCCGTCGGAGGATGACGAGACGCCCGACGCTGCGACGGAGACCAGGGCCTGACGTGCGCATCGACGTCGTCTCGATCTTCCCGGAGTACTTCGGGCCTCTCGAGATGTCGCTCCTCGGCAAGGCGCGGGGCGCTGGCATCCTCGACATCCGCACGCACGATCTGCGGCACTGGACCCATGACCGCCACCGCACCGTAGACGACACGCCATACGGGGGTGGCGCCGGAATGGTGATGAAGCCCGAGCCCTGGGGCGAGGCGCTCGACGAGCTGGCGAGCGACGCGCCGGAGCACGCGCCCGCCGCCCCCGTCATCATCTTCCCGTCGCCCGCGGGCGAGCTCTTCACGCAGGCGACCGCACGCGAGCTGGCGCGTGAACCGCGCCTCATCTTCGGCTGCGGCCGCTACGAGGGCATCGACGAGCGCGTCTTCGCCCACGCGGCCACCCTCGGTCGCGTTCGTCTGATCAGCCTCGGCGACTACGTGCTGAACGGGGGCGAGGTGGCCGTCATGGCCATGATCGAAGCCATCGGGCGGCTCATTCCCGGCGTCGTCGGCAACCCGGCGAGCCTGGTCGAGGAGTCGCATGAGGACGGACTGCTCGAGTACCCGTCCTACACGAAACCAGCCTCGTGGCGGGGCCGCGAGGTGCCCCCGATCCTGCTGAGCGGCAATCACGCCGCGATCGACGCCTGGCGCCGCGAGCAGCGGGTCGAGCGCACGCGCGAGCGCCGCCCCGATCTTCTGGCGGGCGACCGATAGCCCGCAAGCCTGGACGCAAGCCCCGGTTTCACGTAACGCGCGCCCGGTAGGGTTGTGAGTCCGCCGACCCCGGTTCTTCTCGGGCGTCGGCGTCACGATGGAGGCGATGTGCAGAGCTGGCCCGGTTCGAGCTACCCGCTCGGTGCGACATTCGATGGCAACGGAACGAATTTCGCGCTCTTCAGCGAAGGAGCGACCCGGGTCGAGCTGGTCCTCCTCGGCGATCGCGGCAAAGAGACCCGCATCGACCTCATCGACGTCGACGCGCACATCTGGCATGCCTACATGCCGACGATCGGTCCAGGCCAGCGCTACGGCTATCGGGTGCACGGCGAGCACGACCCCAGGAGCGGCAAGCGGTTCAACCCGAACAAGCTCCTGCTCGACCCTTACGCCAAGGCCGTCGAAGGGCAGGTCGATGGGCACCGGTCGCTGTACGGCTACGACTTCGGCGACCCCGACTCCCGCAATGACGACGATTCCGCCGCGCACATGATGAAGGGCGTCGTGATCAACCCCTTCTTCGACTGGGCGGGCGACCGGCAGCCGAAGACACCGTACGCCGCGTCGTTCATCTACGAGGCTCACGTCAAGGGGCTGACGATGCTGCACCCGGGCGTGCCCGAGGAGCTGCGGGGAACCTACGGCGGCATCGCGCATCCGGCGGTCATCGATCACCTGAAGAAGATCGGCGTCACCGCCATCGAACTGATGCCCGTGCACCAGTTCGTCAACGACAGCACTCTGCAGGACAAGGGGCTCAGCAACTACTGGGGCTACAACACCGTCGCATTCTTCGCCCCCCAGAACACCTACGCCGCCACGGGCGAGCGCGGCCAGCAGGTGCAGGAGTTCAAGGGCATGGTGCGCGCGCTCCATGCCGCGGGCATCGAGGTCATTCTCGACGTGGTCTACAACCACACGGCGGAAGGGAACCACCTGGGGCCGACACTGTCGATGCGGGGCATCGACAACGCGGCCTACTATCGCCTCGAAGACAAGGACCAGCGGTACTACACCGACTACACGGGAACGGGCAACAGCCTCAACGTGGGCAACCCCCACGCGCTCCAGTTGATCATGGACTCGCTGCGCTACTGGGTTCTCGAAATGCACGTCGACGGATTCCGGTTCGACCTGGCCGCGACGCTCGCCCGGGAGTTCTACGACGTCGATCGCCTGGCGACGTTCTTCGAGCTCGTGCAGCAGGATCCCGTGGTGTCGCAGGTAAAGCTCATCGCCGAACCCTGGGATATCGGCCCCGGCGGCTACCAGGTAGGCAACTTCCCGCCCCAGTGGACCGAGTGGAACGGCAAGTATCGCGATCAGGTACGCGACTTCTGGCGCGGCGAGTCCTCGACGCTCGGCGAGTTCGCCTCGCGGCTCACCGGATCGGCAGACCTGTACGAGCACTCGGGACGCCGGCCCGTGGCATCCATCAATTTCGTCACCGCGCACGACGGCTTCACGCTCCGTGACCTCGTGAGCTACAACGAGAAACACAACGAGGCGAACGGCGAGGACAACAACGACGGTGAATCCCACAACCGTTCGATGAACTTCGGCGTCGAGGGACCGACCGATGACCAGGCGGTGCTGACCATGCGGGCGCGCCAGCAGCGCAACTTCATCGCGACGCTTCTGCTCTCGCAGGGCGTGCCGATGCTGCTGCACGGTGACGAGCTCGGTCGCACGCAAGGGGGCAACAACAACGGCTACGCGCAGGACAACGAGATCACGTGGGTGCACTGGGACAACATCGACCAGCCGCTGCTGGAGTTCACGGCCGCGCTTGCCCGGCTGCGCCGCGAGCACCCGACCTTCCGGCGCAGCCGATTCTTCAACGGCCGCCCGATCCGCCGCGAGGAGGGCGCCCCGGTGCCCGACATCGCGTGGCTCCGGCCCGACGGCACGGAGATGCAGCCGGAGGACTGGGACTCGGGCTTCGGCCGCGCCGTCGGCGTGTTCCTCAACGGCGCCGGCATCCGTGAGCGCGACCGGCGCGGCGAGTCCATCGCCGACAAGCACTTCATCGTGCTGTTCAACGCAGGGGACGGCGACGTCGAGTTCCGCATCCCCGCGGTCGAGTACAGCCCTCGCTGGGACATCATCGTCGACACCGCCGGTGAGCGCGCCGATGACGAGAACATCGACCCGGGCTCGTCGGTGATCGTGCATTCCAAGGCGATGCTGGTGCTGGTGGAGCACACTGGCCCGCCCGTCGAGGTCGACCACTCGGTCGCCGCATCGCTCGCGGGCATCAACGCGCCGCTGCCTCCCGATGACCAGCCGAGCCCGGCGCCGAAGTCCGAGATCCCGAGCTAGCCATGACCCGGCGACCCGCGTCCACGTACCGCCTGCAGATTCGGCAGGCGTTCGATCTCGACAAGGCCGCGGAAGTGGTGCCGTACCTTCGCGACCTCGGGGTCGATTGGGCATATCTGTCGCCGCTCCTCGCGGCGACCGAGGGCTCCGACCACGGTTACGACGTGGTCGACGCGAGCCGGGTCGATGACGCGCGCGGTGGGCCCGAGGGCCTGGAGCGCTTCGCCGCCGCCGCGCGAGCGGCCGGCCTCGGCATCCTGATCGACATCGTGCCCAACCATATGGGCGTCGCCGATGCCGCGCAGAACCCGTGGTGGTGGGACCTGCTGGCCAAGGGGCGTGCGTCGCGGTACGCGGCGGCGTTCGATGTCGACTGGGACTTCGGCGGCGGGCGCATTCGGCTGCCGGTGCTCGGGACCGGGTTCGAGCGGGCCGTGGATGCCGGTGAGCTGCGCATCGAGGGTGACGAGCTCCACTACTTCGACCACCGGTTCCCGTTGGCTGCCGGCTCTGTCACCGCCGGCGAACGGGCGGCGCTGTCGGTCGCACCGGTCGACGGGCAGGCGATCCGCGCCGTGCACGATCGCCAGCACTACGAGCTGATGGAGTGGCGGCGCGAATCGGCCGATCTCAACTACCGACGGTTCTTCGCAGTGTCCTCGCTCGCGGGCATCCGCGTCGAGGACCCCGAGGTGTTCGGCGAAGCGCACGCCGAGATCCTCCGCTGGATGCGGTCGGGCCTGGCGGACGGGCTCCGCATCGACCACCCCGACGGACTGGCAGACCCGGTCGGCTACCTCGATCGCCTCGCCGAGGCGACCGGCGGCGCGTATGTTCTGGTGGAGAAGATCCTCGAGCACGGCGAGGTGCTGCCGCAGTACTGGGCGACCGACGGCACAACGGGGTACGACGCCATGGGCGAGATCGACAGGGTCTTCGTCGACCCCGCCGGCAAGACCGGGCTCGATCGCGTCGACGCCGCGGCGCGGGGCGGGTCGGCCCTGGTGTGGGCCGACCTGATCCACGACACCAAGCGCGGGATCACCGACTCGATCCTCCGGTCCGAGGTTCTCCGGCTCGACCGCCTCCTGGACGAGCCCGTGGATGCCTCGGCCGACGCGATCGCCGAGCTTCTGACGTGCTTCCCGGTGTACCGGTCGTACCTCCCCGACGGCCGGGAGCACCTCGATCACGCCGTGGCCGACGCGCGCCGCCGCCGCCCCGACCTCGCGGCGGCGATCGACCACATCGCGGTGCGGCTCGCCGATCCGGCGCATCCGATGGCCGTGCGCTTTCAGCAGACGAGCGGGATGGTGATGGCCAAGGGCGTCGAAGACACGGCCTTCTACCGCTACACGCGGCTGGGGACGCTCACGGAGGTCGGGGGAGACCCGACGCAGTTCGCGCTCGAGGTGGCGGATTTCCACGACGCTCAGCAACGGCGTCTCGCGAGCCGCCCGCACGCCATGACGTCGCTGTCGACCCATGACACGAAGCGCGGCGAGGACGTGAGGGCCCGCATCTCGGTGCTCGCCGAACTGCCGGAGGAATGGGCGGAGTTCCTGCGCGCGGTGAGCGCCATCGCGAGCTCGGGGCATGGCGCCTTCGACAACCTGCTGTGGCAGGCCATCGTCGGGGCGTGGCCGGCATCGCGTAAGCGCCTGCACGCATACGCCGAGAAGGCCGCGCGCGAGGCCGGCGAGGCCACGACCTGGCTCGCGCCCGATCCGGCGTTCGAGCAACGCATGCACGCGGTGGTGGATGCCGCATTCGATGACGAGGGGGTGACGGGTGCTCTCGCGGCCTTCGCAGGTTCGATAGAGCGATTCGGCTGGAGCAACTCGCTCGGGGCGAAGCTGCTCCAGCTCACCGGTCCCGGCGTGCCGGATGTCTACCAGGGGAGCGAGCTCTGGGAACGGAGCCTGGTCGACCCCGACAACCGCCGACCCGTCGATTTCGACGAGCGCCGCCGGCTTCTGGAGCGGGTGGATGCCGGGTGGCTGCCTTCCGTCGACGCCACCGGCGCAGCGAAGCTGCTCGTGACATCACGCGCCCTCCGGCTCCGCCGCGACCGTCCGGAGCTGTTCACGAGATACCTGCCGATGACCGTGACGGGCCGCGTGTCATCGCACGCGATCGCCGTCGACCGCGGCGGGGTCGTCGCGGTGGCCACGCGCCTGCCCGCGGGTCTCGCCGCGCGAGGCGGGTGGGGCGACACGCTCCTGCTGCGCCGCGCCCGCCCGGCGGTCGATGTGCTCACGGGGCACGTCTTCGAGGGCCGCGAGGTGCCGCTCGCCGAACTGCTCGCCCGCTATCCGGTGGCGCTTCTGGCGCCGATCGACGCCGGTGCGAGAGAGGAACGCTCATGATCGAGGTCTGGGCGCCGCGTGCGTCATCGGTTCGGCTGCATCGGCCGGGGCACGGCGATGCCGAGCTCACAGCCCGGGGCGATGGCTGGTTCTGCGCCGACATCGCCCTCACCGAGGGCGACGAGTACGGCTTCCTGCTCGCCGGGGCCGACACACCTCGCCCCGACGCCCCCCGCCCCGACCCCCGCAGTCGCCGTCAGCCGCGCGGGGTGCACCAGCTCAGCGCCTGGTTCGATCACTCGACGCACGAGTGGGGCGACGAGTCGTGGAGCGGTCGCCAACTCGCGGGCGCGGTGATCTACGAGATGCACATCGGCACCTTCACCCCCGCCGGAACGCTCGACGCCGCGATCGAGCGTCTCGACCACCTCGTCGAGCTCGGCATCCACCTCGTCGAGGTGCTGCCCGTGAACGCCTTCAACGGCGCGCACAACTGGGGCTACGACGGCGTGCTCTGGTACACGGTGCACGAAGCCTACGGAGGACCCGCCGCCTATCAGCGGTTCGTGGATGCGTGCCACGCACGCGGGCTCGGCGTCATCCAGGACGTCGTCTACAACCACCTCGGACCGAGCGGCAACTACCTGCCCGAGTACGGCCCCTACCTGCGCGATGCCCAGCGCAACACCTGGGGATCATCGGTCGACCTCGATGAGGAGGAGGTGCGCCGCTACATCATCGAGAACGCGATGATGTGGCTGCGCGACTACCACGTCGACGGGCTGCGCCTGGATGCCGTGCACGCCCTCGTAGACACGAGCGAGCGCCACATTCTGCAGGCGCTGGCCGAGGCGGTCGATGCGCTCAGCGCGCATGTCGGACGCCCGCTGAGCCTCATCGCCGAATCCGACCTGAACGACCCGAAGCTCATCATGCCGCGCGAGGCGCACGGGTACGGGCTGACGGCGCAGTGGAGCGACGACTACCACCACGCCGTGCATGTCGCCGTGACGGGGGAGACCGCGGGGTACTACGCCGACTTCGCACCCCTGTCGGCGCTCGCGAAGACCGCGACGAAGGGCTTCTTCCACGACGGCACGTGGTCATCGTTCCGCGAACGCCCGCACGGGCATCCGATCGATCACCACGTGCCGACCTGGCGGCTGGTCACGTTCGGCCAGGACCACGACCAGATCGGCAACCGCGCCGCGGGCGACCGCCTCTCGCAGACGCTCGACGAGCGGAGCCTGCAGGTCGCGGCGGTGCTGACTCTGCTCTCGCCGTTCACCCCGATGCTGTTCATGGGAGAGGAGTGGGGTGCCTCGACGCCGTGGCAGTTCTTCACGTCCCATCCCGAGCCCGAACTGGGCCGAGCGACCGCTGAGGGGCGCATCGAGGAATTCGCGCGCATGGGCTGGGACCGAGCCGTCGTGCCCGATCCGCAGGACCCGGAGACCTTCCTCCGCTCGAAGCTGCGCTGGGAGGAGGCGGGAGAGGGCGCCCACGCCCGTCTGCTCGCGGTGTACCGCGAACTGCTCGGGCTCAGGCGGAGCGAGCCGGATCTCAGCGATCCCTCGTTCGCCGCGGTCTCCGCCGAGGTCGCGGATGACGAGCGCTGGATCCGGCTGAGCCGGGGATCCATCGACATCGCCGTCAACCTCGCGGAAGAGCCGCGGGAGCTGCCGGTGCGGGCGGGTGCCCGCCTGGTGTGGGCGACGGATGCCGCGGGCCTCGGTGCGCTGGGCGCGACGATCGGCGAGGACCCCGTGGTGACTCTGGCCGCTCGCTCGGCCGCCGTCCTGCGCGCGTGAGCGGATGCCGCGCTCTCGGCGAGCGCCGGTCAGGCGGCGGGGTTCAGGCGGCGGGGTTCAGGGGGACCGGTTCGGGCGGCGGCGGGCGTCACGCCGCTGCGACGGGGTCCGCTCCGGGGGTGGCGACTCCCGCCGCGTGACGGGCGAGCACGTCGGCGATCCGCGACTTGCAGCCGCCGCATCCGGTGCCCGCGCGCGTGTCGCGACCGATGCAGGCGACCGTGTCGTTGCCCCGCGCGGCCGACTCCTCGATGCGCTCGACGGTGACGGCGTTGCACCAGCACACGGTCGCCGTCGGCGCGAAGGCATCGCCGTCATCGCCGGGAACGTAGTCGGGGCCGTCGAATCGGAGCAGCAGGGAGCGATCGGCCGGAAGCTCGCCACCGCGCTCGAAGAGCAGGGTGAGCTCGGCCGCGGTGCGCGGCATCCCGACGCACACGAACCCGGTGAGCACGCCGTTCTCCGACACCATCTTCACGTAGCGGTAGTGCTCGGGATCCGACCACAGCGAGACCTTCCGGTCGCGACCCGTCCGGTCATCGTCGCCCGGCTCGAGCGACACGTCGCCGACGGCGACGACATCGATGTGCTCCGCCTTGAGCATGACGAGCGGCTCGCGCTCGGCATCCATCTCTGCACGCATCGCCTGCGCCTCGCCGTCGGCGACGAGCAGCTCCTCCTGCATCCGAGCGGCAAGCCAGTCGGCCTGACGCCAGCCTGGCCCGATGAGCCCCGAAGGTCCGCCGGGCAGGGGGCCGGTCGAATCCCCGGGCCGGCTGCTCGCTGAATCGTGTGCGGGCTCCTGGTCGACGACGTGCGCGCAGTCGCCGATCGCGAAGACGTCGGGGTCGCTCCAGCTGCGCAGCCGGCGATCGACGATGACACCGAATGCCGTGCGGAGCCCCGCGAGCGCGGCGAGCTCGGCGCGCGGGCTCACCCCGCAGGAGAGGACCAGGAGGTCGCCCTCGATCTGGTTGCCGTCGGCGGTGATGAGCCGGTCGAAGCTGCGTTCTCCCGACACGTCGTCGGTGTGGAATCCGACCGACTCCGCACGGCTGTATGCGAAGACGGCGAGGCCGGTGCGCCGCAGGGCCTGGCGCAGCACGCCGCCGCCGCCGCGGTCGAGGTTGCGGGGCATCGGATGCGCGCCGTGGTGCACGACCGCGACGCGCGCGCCGGCGTGCACGGCGGCGAGCGCGAGTTCGAGCCCCAGGACACCGGCCCCGAGGATGACGAGGCGCTGGCCCGTGCGGATCGCCTCGCGCACGCGCTCGGCGTCTGCGAGGTCGCGGAGCGCTGTGACGCCCCGGGGGAGCACGTCGTCACCGTCGATGAGCTCCACCGGCAATGACGAGACGTGGGCGGGATCGCGCTTGGGCCGTGGCACACCGTCGAGCGTCGGCGTGTTCGCCCGCGATCCTGTGGCGAGCACGACGCGGTCGTAATCCACGTGCTCCCCGGTGCTCAGCATCGCCGAGCGCGCTTCGCGGTCGAGGCGGCGCACCGAGACGCCCGTCAGCACGCGGGCACCCGCGGCCTCGGCCTCGTCTCGATCGGCGATCGTGAGGGAGGCGCGTTCCACGCCACCGACGGCGTACTCCGCCACGAGAACGCGGTTGTATGCGTCGTGCGCCTCCGCGCCGACCACCGTGAGCTGCATCCGCCCCGATCGCACCGCGGGCAGCACGCCTTCGACGAAGCGGGCTCCGACCGGACCGTACCCGACCACGAGCACGCGCAAGGGTTCCGTCATCCGATCATCGCCTCCTCGGCACGGCGCACACGCACCACGCCCGTCTTGAATTCCGGCATCGCCGAGATCGGGTCGACCCGGTCGGATGTCAGCAGGTTCGCGGTGCCGTCGCCCGCGAAGTGGAAGGGCACGAACACGGTGCCGGGCCGCAGATCGGCGGACAGGCTCGCCCGGCCGCGCATCGCGCCCCGGCGGTTGTCGAGTTCGAGCATGTCGCCGTCGGCGATGCCGAGGCCCTGCGCCGTCGCCGGATGCAGGGTGATGCGCACCTCCGGCTGCGCGGCCGCCAGCTCGGGTACCCGGCGGGTCTGCGCGCCGCTCTGGTAGTGCTCGAGCAGGCGGCCGGTGATGAGGGTGAGCTCGCCGACCCCGGCCACGCGCTCCTCGGTGATCGACGGGCGCACGGCCACGATGCGCGCCCGCCCGTCCTCGTGCCAGAATCTGTCGGCGAACAGACGCGGCGTGCCGGTCGAACCCTTGGGATACGGCCAGTGCGCCGCGGCACCGGAGTCGAGCAGGGCGTAGTCGATGCCCGAATAGTCGGCGATTCCGCCCTCCGAGGCGAGCCGGAGCTCGTCGAAGACCTCTTCGGGCTCGGTCGAGTAGCGTCCCGGAGCACCGAGGCGGCGTGCGAGCTCGGCCATGATCCACAGCTCGTCGCGCACACCCGCGGGCGGTTCGACGGCGCGACGGCGGCGCAGCACGCGGCCTTCGAGGTTGGTCATCGTGCCCTCCTCCTCGGCCCACTGCGTGACGGGGAGAACGACGTCCGCGAGCTCGGCGGTCTCGGAGAGGAAGAAGTCGGAGACGACCAGGAGGTCGAGGCGGCCGAGTGCGGTGCGCACTTCGCCGGCGTTGGGGGCCGAGATCACGAGGTTGGAGCCGTGCACGAGCATTGCGCGGGGGCCCTCGGGCGTGCCGAGGGATGCGAGGAGTTCGACCGCGGGCACACCCGCACCGGGGATCGCCTCGGGTTCGACGCCCCAGACGGCGGCCACGTGGGCGCGCGCGGCGGGATCCGTGATCTTGCGATATCCCGGCAGCTGGTCGCACTTCTGGCCGTGCTCGCGTCCGCCCTGGCCGTTGCCCTGGCCGGTGAGGGTGCCGTAGCCCGAGTCGTCGCGGCCCGGGAGGCCGAGGATCAGGGCGAGGTTGATGGCCGCGGTGGCGGTGTCGGTGCCGTCGGCGTGCTGCTCGACGCCGCGACCGGTCAGGATGTAGACGCCTCCGCCGGCGGCGAGCCGGCGGGCGACGCGGCGGATCGTGAGGGCGGGGACCCCGGTGACGGACTGCACGCGCTCCGGCCACCAGCCGGCGACGCTGCGGCGCAGACCCTCGATGCCCGCCGTGCGCTCCGCGATGTACGTCTCGTCGGCGAGGCCCTCCGCCAGCACGGCATGGGTGATGCCGAGCAGCAGCGGGAGATCGGTGCCCGGCGCGGGCTGCACGTGCATGCCCTGCCCGTCGTCCGTGAGCCGTGCGGTCGCCGTGCGCCGGGGGTCGACGACGACGAGGCCGCCGGCGGCCTGGGCTCCGGCGAGGTGGCCGACGAACGGCGGCATCGTGGCGGCCACGTTGGTGCCGAGCAGCAGAATCGTCGATGCCGCGTCGAGGTGCTCGAGCGGGAACGGCAGCCCCCGGTCGATGCCGAAGGCGCGGTTGCCTGCGGCGGCGGCCGATGACATGCAGAAGCGACCGTTGTAGTCGATCATCCGAGTGCCGAGCGCGAGGCGGGCGAACTTGCCGAGCTGGTAGGCCTTCTCGTTCGTGAGGCCACCTCCGCCGAACACGGCGACGGCGTCGGCGCCGTGCTCGGCGCGGATCTTGATCAGTGCGGCGGCGATGACCTCGAGCGCCTCGTCCCACGTGGAGGCCTGCAGCACCCCATCACGGTCGCGGATGAGCGGCGTCTGCACGCGGTCGGGGGCGATCAGCACCTCTGCCGACGTCCAGCCCTTTTTGCAGAGTCCGCCGCGGTTGGTGGGGAACTCGCGGCCCTCCACCGTCAGGGGAGGTGCGGCGAACGCTGTCGCCCCGACCGTCGCCTCGGCCGCGGCATCCGTACGCGTGAGCGTCATCGCGCACTGCAGGGCGCAGTACGGGCAATGGGATGCGGTGGCGGCCGGAGCGGCGGTCGGGGCGACGGGCGTCATCTCAGATCCGGGTTCCGCCGTGACGCCCGGCGCGGCCGTAGGCCAGCCACGTGATGACCACGAGGGCCGCGTAGGAGCCGACGAAGACGAGGAAGGCGCTCGTGTAGCTGCCCGATCCCTGCCGTGACAGGTTCAGGGCCTGTGGGATCATGAACCCGCCGTAGGCGCCGATCGCCGAGATGAGACCGAGGGCCGCAGCGGCCTTGCGCTTCGACGACACGTCGCCGCCGGTGAGCGCGTCGCCGCCGCCACGCAGGGCGAACACGACCGGGATCATGCGGTACGTCGAACCGTTGCCCGCGCCGGCCGCGGCGAAGAGCACGAGGAAGCAGGCGAGGAAGAGCCAGAACTGACCGGTCGGGAGCACGGCGGTGACCAGGAGGGTCATGACGGCCATCACGGCGAAGGCGGCCATCGTGACCCGCGCGCCGCCGAAGCGATCGGAGAGGCGACCCCCGTAGGGACGGGCGAGCGAACCCACCAGGGCGCCGAGGAAGGCCAGGGAGACGGATGCGCCGCCGATGGCGATCGCCGAGAAGCTCGGGAACTGGTCGGCGATGAGCTTGGGGAACACGCTGGCGAAGCCGATGAACGAGCCGAAGGTGCCGATGTACAGCAGCGAGAGCAGCCACAGGTGCGGTTCGCGCAGCGCGGCGGCCGAGCCGGCGAAGTCGGCCTTCGCCGAAGACAGGTTGTCCATGTACCGGGACGCGCCGAACATGGCGAGGAGAATGAAGGGCACCCAGATCCAGCCGGCGAGCGGCAGGTTGACCGCGGCGGCGGCCCCGATCGTCACGACGATCGGCACGACGAACTGGGCGACCGAGGCGCCGAGGTTTCCGCCGGCGGCGTTCAGGCCGAGCGCCCAGCCCTTCTCGCGCTGCGGGTAGAAGAACGTGATGTTCGACATCGAGCTGGCGAAGTTGCCGCCGCCGAAGCCGGCCAAAGCTGCGACACCGAGCAGCACGGGGAACGGCGTCTCGGGATTGCCGACGACGATCGCGAGGGCGATCGCGGGCAGCAGCAGGAGCCCGGCGGAGATGATCGTCCAGTTGCGCCCGCCGATGAGCGGCACGAGGAACGAGTAGGGGATGCGCAGCGTCGCGCCGACGAGGCTGGGGATCGAGATCAGCCAGAAGATCTGGCTGCTGTCGAGGGTGAAGCCGGCCGTGGGAAGAAGGACCGCGACGATGCTCCAGAGCTGCCAGATGACGAAGCCGAGGAACTCCGCGAAGATCGACCACACCAGGTTGCGCTTGGCGATGCCGCGCCCGACGCTCTCCCACTGGCCGTGGTCCTCAGGGTCCCATTCATCTATCCAGCGGCCCGAGCGGTGGACGAGCGTGCGTCCCGGGGCGGGCGCGTCCGTGGTGGCGGCGGGGTGGACTGAGGGGTTGACTGTGTCTGTCATCGTGATCTCCTGGAGCGGGTCGCAACGGATGGGGTCGTGACAGCGACGCTATGGGCGTGGGATTTCCGCGGCTCATGTGGGTTGTGAACTCTGGGTCTCCAAGTTCTCACCCGGGCGGGCCGCCGATTGTGAGAAGACCGAAGCAGCTCGGGCCGGGCGGTCGACGGGGCGTTCATACGGTCACCGGGGGCGTTTCGAGTACGTTCAGGCGGTACCCGCGCTTGACGACGGTCTTGATGAGCGCGGGCGCCTCGACCGATTCGCGCACTCGAGCGATCGCCACCTCGACGGCATGCGGATTGGCGACCGATCGCGGAAGTGCCGCGAGGAGCTCCTCGCGGGAGATGGTGCGTCCACGGGCCTCCGCCAGCACCGTGAGCACGTCGATTCCGGTGCGGGCGAGCGGGATGAACCGGCCTCCGAGCACGACTCCGCCGCTGCGCAGTTCGAGCCGGCCGACGGTGGTCTCTATGCCGGGGGCATGACCACCGCCGAAGTGTGTCACGACCGCCCGCACGAGAGAGCCGAGGCGCCCGCGGTCGGGGACGAGCGGATCGAAGCCCGCCCGTCGCAGGGGGCCGGCCGTGATGGGGCCGACCGCGGCCATGAGCAGTCGGCCGGATGCGGCGTGGTCGAGGATCTGCGGCAGCGCCCGCAGGATGTCGGCCGCGGCGAGCCACTCGTGCGCACCGGGTGCCGACGTGAAGAGGATGGCGTCGAACTCGCCCGCGGCAGCGGCGCTCACGGATCGTCGGACGACCGCGGGGTCGGGGGGCGGGCCCCAGCGGTAGACGGTCAGGCTCACGACATCCGCACCGGCCGCCTCGAAGGCCTCGTCGAGACCATCGGAGCCCGAGCCG
>NZ_DATMIO010000241.1:0-5602 GCF_035554235.1 Microbacterium sp.
AAGCGTACGTGCCGTCCGCCCGGCGGCACGCCCGCTTGACGCGGGCGATCTGATCGAAGACGAGTCCGTAGTGCCCGGCGAGGAACGCGCCGCGGTCGATCACCATGTCGATCTCGTCGGCGCCGTACGCGACCGCCTCCGCCGTGTCGGCGAGCTTGATCTCGAGCGATGCACGACCGCTCGGGAACGCCGTCGCGACCGCGGCGACGCTGATCAGCCCGGCGTCGGGATCACCGTGCGCGGCCCCGAGCGCCTCGACGGCGTGGGGCACCATGTCGCCGTACACGCACACCGCCGCGACGCGCGGGCACGTCGGATCGGATGCGTCGGGCGTGAGCGCCTTCGCGACGAGCGAGCGCACCTTGCCGGGCGTGTCCGCGCCCTCGAGGGTGGTCAGGTCGATGAGCTCGATGATGCGATCCAGGGCCCACGCCTTCGACGTGGTCTTGATCGATCGCGTGCCCAGACCCGCAGCGCGCTGCTCGAGGCCGACCGCGTCGACCCCCGGGAGTCCGTGCAGGTAGCGCCGCAGGGTGACATCGTCGGGCTCGCCGCCGAGCAACTCGACCGCCCGCTCGGGCAAGGTCATCAGATCCGTGCGGCTCATGGGTCCCTCCGTTGGTGGGCTCGATCTCGCGACCCGGGCGAACTCAGTCGACCGCCTAGCCTAACCCGCGATGCGGCCGGCCGGCTTCGGGATGGCCTCGGCACGGCGTCGAGCCACGGCGTCCACGATCTCGATCGTAGATGCCCCGGACGCAGTGGTCTACGGTGCCGGTGTCTGCGCGGCGGGCGCTGCGCCGTCGAGCAGGGATGCGACGAGTTCGTCCACCGTGATGCCCCGCCGGGCGGCTTCTGCGATGAGCCTCGCGGCGGCCTCCGTGGAGATCTCGTCCGGCGTCGGCCCGTCGCCTTGGTCGCGCATCAGGAGCGACAGCACGGGCACGACGACCGCCCCCAGGGCAGCGAGGATCGCGAAGATCCCGAGGGCACGGGGGTAGACGTCGTCATCGAGCAGATCCGCGAACCACACGAGGCCGAGGATCAGGGCCACGACGATCCCGAAAAGCACCAGCGTGATAGCGAGTCCGACCCGCACGGCCGGGCGCCGGCGGTTCGCGAGAAGCAGGAGCAGCGAAGCCAGCGCAAACGCGGAGGTGAGGGTGACGCCGCTCCAGAGGAGCCTCCACACGACATCGGGCATCGAGAATCCGGGCTGCCACCAGATCGCCCAGATCACCAGCCCCGCCGTCGCGATCGCGACAACGGCGCCGATCGTGCCGAAGATCTGCAGGCGTCTCCCCGCGAGCGCGGCGCAGCACAGGACCGCCACGCTGAACGCGCCGACGATCGTGGTCGTGCCGAGCACGCGGCCCGCGTCGGGCCCGAGGTCGCCGCCGAGCAGCACGGCGATGCCGCCGATGGCCGCGAGGCCGAAAGCGACGACGATGATGCCGACGATGATCCTGCGCAGGAGCGAGACCGTTCGTGCGCCGGAGGACCGGTCGCCGGCATCCGTCGTCACGTCAGCGCCTCGCGAACGCGCCGCACGTCGTCGGTGATCTGGGCGATCAGGGCGTCGACCCCACCGAACGCGACCATGGCCCGCACGCGCGCGACGAACTGGAGCTCCACCCGGCGACCGTACAGGTCGAGATCGGTCTCGTCGAGCACATAGGCCTCGACCTGCCGCGCGTGCACATCGTCGAATGTCGGGTTCACGCCGACGGAGATCGCGGCGGGGTAGCGGATGCCGGAGCGGAGCCCGTCGTCGGATCCCTCGTCCATCAGCCAGCCGGCATAGATGCCGTCCGCCGGGACGAAGCCCTCGAGCTCGGTGGTGAGGTTGGCGGTCGGGAAGCCCAGTTCGCGGCCGCGCTTCTGGCCGTGCACGACCTCGCCCCAGACCGAGGCGGGGCGACCGAGCAGGCGCGCGGCGGTCGCCACGTCGCCCTCGGCGAGGAGCTCGCGGATCCACGTCGACGAGACGCGGCGCCCGTGCTCGATGGCCCGCACGTCGCCGACGACGTCGACCGTGAAGCCCCACTCGGCGCCGAGTCCGCGCAGCAGGTCGACGTTGCCCGCTCCCCCGCGGCCGAAGCGGAAGTCATTGCCGACGAGCACCGTCCGCACACCGAGGGCTCCGACGAGCACGTGCTCGACGAATTCCCGCGCAGGAAGGCTCGCGAGCTGCTCGTCGAAGCGCAGCATGAGCGTCGCATCCACGCCCGCCTCCGCGAGCAGCTGCAGCTTCTGGTGCACGCCGATGAGCGCCGGGGGGCAGAGTTCCGGGCGGAGCACGCTGAGCGGATTGCGGTCGAACGTGACGGCGACCACGCGCGCGCCCGTGGCCGCGGCATCCACCCGGGCGCGCTCGATGAGCGCACGGTGGCCGGCGTGCACGCCGTCGAACTTGCCGATCGCGACGACGGAGGGGCCGAAGTCCTCGGGCACCTCGGAGGGCTCGTGGAAGACGATCACGGGGCCACCGGTCGGTGCGTGAGCAGCCACCAGATGCCGAAGAACGGCAGCGCGAGCGGCACGAAGAGGTACCCCATGCCGAACCACGACCAGACCGTCGGGTGGGCGAACGCGTCGGGCAGCAGAAGGGACAGGGTGCCGATCACGAGCACGCCGACGAGCTCGAAGCCGATCGCCACCCAGGCGACGCGATACCAGGTGTGGCTCCCGGCGAACACGAGCGCGAGCGTGGCCAGGATGTACACCGCGGCCGAGACGGCCGAGAGGGTGTACGCGAGCGGCGCCTCGGCGAATCGCTCGATGATCTGCACGAGCGAGCGGCCCGTGGCGGCGAGCGCCATGACCCCGTAGACGATGACGAGCACCCGTCCGATTCCCCTCATGCGCGGGCGGGGCGAGACGGCGGGTTCGGTGTCTGCGGGGGCTGTGCTCATAACGCACTCAATCCTAGGCGCGGGCGGGGAAGCTGCTCCGCGCGCGTCGGCCGTGCGCTACGCGATCTGGACCGCCCAGATGACCTGCATGCGCCACACCATGACGCCCACCGCCAGGGCGACGATGCCCATGATGACCGTGCTCCACCGGCTTCGCTCGACCAGTGCCCACGCCACCCCTGCGACCGGCAGGAGGATGGCGGAGACGAGGTAGACCCAGAACTCCAGAAGGCTCCCGGTCGGCGGGTTGCCCGCGAACGGCGCGATGATCGCCACGACCACCTGCACGACGAGGAGCAGCTCGATGAGGGCGAGCGCGCCCACGGTGAGATCGCTCGGACGTCGGCCGGCCAGTCCCAGCACGACGCACAGCAGTCCGGCGAGCACCGCGGCGGACACCTGGACGTACGTGAACCACAGGATCACGGGGCCTCCCTCGGCGGTTGCGGCATGTTCATCGCGCTCTTCAGGTCGTCACCGCGTCTTTCCACGATGCCGACGAGCACTCCGGAGGGATCGACCGCGGCGGCGGTGGACTCCCGGATGCGCGCGGCGGCGCCGGTCAGCCGCTTGCCGTGACGGAGGTCTCGCGCCTCGTCGGCGGTGACGTCGAGCCGGCCGAGCACCGCGGCGGCGACGACGGCCGGATCGAGACCCGGCTGCGCGCCGAGTTTGTCGGGCGATGCGGCGCCCGCGACGGTGAAGGGACCGACGTGCGTGCGGCGCAGCGCCGTGAGGTGGCCGCCGACCCCGAGCGCCGCGCCCAGGTCGCGCGCGAGCGCGCGGATGTAGGTGCCGCTCGTGCAGTCCACGACGACGTCGAGGTCGATCGCCCCGTCCCGCTCTGCGATGCGGAGCACCTCGAACCTCGACACCGTGACCGAGCGGGCCTTCAGTTCGACGGCGACACCCTCGCGGGCGAGGTCGTACGCCCGCCGGCCGCCCACCTTGATGGCAGAGACGGTGCTCGGCACCTGCGAGATGGGCCCCGTGAGGGCGGCCACGCCGGCGGCGATGCGCTCGGGGGTCACCGCCGCGCGGGCTGCGGCATCCGCCCGCGCCGTCTCGACACCGTCGGCATCGTCGCTATCGGTCGATACACCGAGCCGGATCGTCGCCTCGTAGGTCTTGTCGAGCCCGACGAGGTAGGTGAGCAGGCGTGTCGATCCCTCGACGCCGAGCACGAGCAGGCCGGTGGCCATGGGATCGAGGGTGCCGGCGTGGCCGATCTTGCGCGTGCCGAGTGCGCGACGCGCGCGGGCGACGACGTCGTGGCTGGTCATGCCACCAGGCTTGTCGACGAGCAGGATGACGGAATCGGCCATCAGCGGATGTCCCGGGAGACGCGCACCGGATGGGCGGGGTCGGCGTTGTCGACGATGGCGGATGCCGCGTGCTGCGGATCTGCCTCTTGCAGGTACAGCTCATGCGCCCGGCTGCTGCGGATGTTGGACGGGGCATCGGGGGCGGGGTCGCCGCCGGTGCGTGCGGCCATGCGGGCGAACGCGGCCTCGGCCGGTACGTCGAGCCACACCGACCAGTCCCAGAGGCCGCGGAGCTCGGGGCGGTTCAGAAAGATGCCGTCGACGATGAGCACCGCGTCGTCGGGGGCGGTGACCCAGCGCGATTCCACCGGAGCGTCGCGGGCGACATCGAACGCGTCGAGCTGAAAGCCCGTCGCGGCCGATGTCTGCGGTCCTTCGCGGAACGGCTCGATGAGCACGCGGCGGAACAGCGAGTAGTCGTAGGAGTCCCGGTACAGGCCCTCGGGCGACGTGCGCCCGAGGGCATACCGCTCGGCCCGCGGCCGGTGGAACGCGTCGATCGATGCCCGGAACACCGCCGAACCGTCCTCCGCGAAGACCTCGGCGAGGGCGTCGGCGAAGATCGTCTTGCCGGCACCGTTCCGACCGTCGACGGCGATGATCACCCGGCCCGCGCGGTAGTGCCGGCGCACCTCGTCGCGCAGTTCGCGCAGGAGCGTCGTGGCGGGCGTGATCGGGAGTCGCACCCCTCCAGCGTACGGTCCGCGGCGGAGCTGGCCGGGCGCCGCCTAGGCTGATCGGCATGCCCGAGATCGCCGCACCGCTCATCGCGTGGTACCGGGACAATGCCCGCGACCTGCCGTGGCGGCATCCGGAATTCGGTGCGTGGGGCATCCTCGTCAGCGAATTCATGCTGCAGCAGACGCCCGTGAACCGCGTGCTCCCGTTCCTCGACGCATGGCTCACCCGCTGGCCGACGCCCGAGGCGCTCGCCGCGGCTCCCCCGGCGGAGGCGGTGCGGCAGTGGGCGAACCTGGGCTATCCGCGCCGGGCGCTGTGGCTGCACCGTGCCGCGGTCGAGATCACCGACCGCCACGGCGGGGTGGTTCCCCGCGACGTCGACGCGCTGCTCGCGCTGAGCGGCGTGGGCGACTACACCGCGCGGGCGGTCGCCGTGTTCGCCTACGGCGACCGGCATCCCGTCGTCGATACGAACACGCGACGGGTGCTCGCCCGCGTGGTGGACGGACGTTCGCAGCCACGCCCGCCTGCCCGCGCGGACCTCGCCGCGATGGCCGCCGTCCTGCCGACGGGCGACGCTGCGGCCGCGATCGTGAACGCCGCGGCGATGGAGCTCGGGGCGGTCGTCTGCACGGCGCGCACCCCGAGGTGCGGTGCATGCCCGCTCGCGCATGCCTGCGC
>NZ_DATMIO010000242.1:0-4118 GCF_035554235.1 Microbacterium sp.
CGGCGGGGTCGACCTCGTCGGCACGACGCGTGCCGTGCTGACGAACCTGCGGGGCGACTCCGAGACGCAGGGTGGCTCCTCCATCAGCCAGCAGTATGTCAAGAACGTGCTGATCCAGCGCTGCGAGGCAGATGCCAAGACCGACGAGGACAAGCTCGCGTGCTTCACGGAGGCGACGCAGTCCCGCGGCACGGAGGGCATCCAGCGCAAGCTGCAGGAGATGCGCTACGCGATCCAGCTGGAGAAGCAGTACTCGAAGAACGAGATCCTCCTCGGTTACCTGAACATCGCCAACTTCGGTGGCACGACCTACGGAATCGAGGCCGCGGCCCAGCGCTACTTCGCGGTATCGGCCAGCCAGCTCACCGTCGCGCAGGCGGCGACGCTCGCGGGCATCGTGCAGAACCCCAATACGTACCGGATCGATCAGCCGGGGAACGAGAGCAACGGTGCCCCGGACGGGCAGGTGGTGACCGAGAGCGACAACCAGCTGGCTGCCCTCAACACCCTGCTGGAGGCCGGGACGATCACGCAGGAGCAGTTCACCGCAGCGGCCGACGGTTACACGGCGACGAAGGGGCGTCAGCTCTATGTGCTGAGCCGCATGCTCGATGAGGGAAAGATCACGCAGGAGCAGTACATGCAGGCGGCACTCGAACCGATCACGCCGAATATCGTGAAGCCCACATTCGGGTGCGAGGCAGCAGGTGGATCAGCCTATTTCTGCCAGTACGTCAAGACGATCATCGAAACGGATGTCGCGTTCGGCAATACCCCCGACGAGCGCAAGGAGGCGCTGAAGCGCGGCGGGCTGAACGTCTACACGACGCTCGATCCGCGCGTGCAGCTTCCCGCCGAGCAGGCCATGCGCGATTGGGCTCCGGGGCGCATCGACGGTATGGACTTCGGCTCCGCGTCGGTGAGCCTCGAGGCCACTTCGGGTCGCATTCTCTCGATGGCACAGAACACCACGTTCACGGAGGACCGCGATCTCGCCGCGACGGACCCCGCCTACTCGTCTCAGGTCTATGCGGCCGACTCGGACCACGGCAGCTCGATCGGCTTCCCCGTCGGGTCGACGTACAAGCTCTTCACGCTCATCGACTGGCTCGAGAAGGGTCACTCCCTGAACGAGACGCTGAACGGCACGAACCGCGTTTTTCCACGCATGAAGGCCGCGTGTTCGGGAGACTGGGTGAACACGACGAGGACGAAGATCGACAACTTCGGCAAGTCCGGGGGATACACGGGAACGGTCATGAGCTTCACGGCCCAGTCCCTGAACAGCGGGTTCTTGGCGATGGCTGAAAAGCTCGACCTCTGTGATATCAACAAGGTCGCGGATCGCATGGGCGTAAAGACCGGCGACGGGCAACTGACGTACAAGAGCAACCCCGATGTCGGGTACGTGGCCAATGTGGCATTCGACGTGCTCGGCTCCAAGAACATCGCCCCCCTGGCCATGGCCGGCGCCTACGCCACGGTCGCGAACAACGGCATCTACTGCACGCCGAAGGCGATCGACCGCGTGACCGACGCCAACGGCCAGGAGATCACTCCGCCGCAGTCGACCTGCAGCCAGGTCATCGCCCCCGAGATCGCCGCAACGGCGGCCTACGCGCTCCAGGGCGTCATGAACGGGAACGGCACGGGCGCGCAATCCAATCCGCGGGATGGCACCCCGATGATCGGCAAGACCGGCACGCACAACACATACCAGACCATGATGATCGAATCGAGCAGCAAGGTGACCACTGCCGTGTGGGTCGGCAACGTCGAGGGAGAGGCGACGCTCTACAAGCGCTTCCACAACGGCGTCGAGCTCGCCCAGCTGCGCCACAGGATCGCGCCGGTCATCCAGCGCGCCGCCAACGCTGTGTACGGCGGCGACGCCTTCGCGAGGCCCGACCAGAACCTCATCCGCCAAGTGCTCACCGACCTGCCGAACGTGGTCGGGATGCCGACCGATCAGGCGAAGCAGACCCTCGAGGCCGCGGGCTTCACCGTGGTCGTCGGCGACGCGATCGACGCGGCGGATGCCGCGGGAATCATCGCCCGTCAGGACCCGGCCGCAGGCAAGGTCGCGGGCGGGGCGACGATCACTATCAACCCGAGCAACGGACAGGGCCGCGCCGTACCCGACGTCACGGGACAGCGACCCGATCAGGCGCTGAGCGCCATCCGCGGCGCCGGGTTCGGCAACGCCGTCCCCGGCACATGCTCGGAGGACGGGGCGGCCGGAGGCGAGGGCGTGGTGACGTCCACGAGTCCCGCGGCCGGTACGGTGACGAACCCGAACACGCAGGTCAGCGTCAACTACTCGCGCAACAAGTGCCCCTAGTGACGCGCGGCACACGCTCCCCCGCCGTCACCGCGGTGGCGGCGCTCGGCGTCATGGGCGCGGCCGCCTCGATCTGGGGAATCGGCATCGAGCGGCAGCTCTTCACCCTGCGACGCTCGACCGTGCCGATCCTCGAGCCGGGCTCCGATCCGATTCGCGTGCTACACCTCTCCGATGCCCACATGGCACCGTGGCAGCGACACAAACAGGCCTGGATCGCCTCCCTCGCCTCGTTGCGCCCCGATCTGATCGTCAACACGGGCGACAACCTCGGGCATGTCGACGGGCTGCGCGGCATCCGCGCCGCCTTCGCGGGCTTCCGCGGGGTCCCCGGTGTCTTCGTGCACGGGTCGAACGATCACACGGCCCCGTCGCCGCGCAATCCGTTTCTCTATTTCATGGGGCCGTCCAAGAAGCACCCCACGGCGGAGCCGCTCGACACCGATGCGCTCGACACGTTCATGACCACGACGCTGGGCTGGCACGACGTGAACAACGCGGCCACCTCCCTCGTCGTGCGCGGTCACCGGATCGACCTCTTCGGCGTCAGCGACGCGCATCGCCACTGGGATCGACTCGACGTGCTTCCCGGGCTCGTCGATGAGCTGCGCCAAGGCGACACCGACACCGACGGCGACGGTCACGCCGATGAGCAGGCCGACCGGCAGCCACTCACCATCGGGGTCACGCACGCCCCCTACCGGAGGGTGCTCGACGCCTTCACCGGGCTCGGGGCCGACGTCATCTTCGCCGGGCACACGCACGGCGGCCAGATCCGCATTCCCGGGTTCGGCGCAATCGTCGCCAATTGCGACCTCCCGCTGAAGCAGGCCCGCGGGCTGAGTTCGTGGACCCACGGCCGCACGATTCCGCTGAACGTCAGTGCGGGACTCGGCCAGTCGATCTACGCACCCGTGCGCTTCTCCTGCCCGCCCGAGGCCTCGCTGCTGACCCTCGTGCCGCGGACATGATGTGCGGCCTGTGGACGACGTGAACGGGACCCGTTCGCCCATCGGGTAGACTCGGAGGGTTGCCACGGGGTGTGGCGCAGCTTGGTAGCGCGCGTCGTTCGGGACGACGAGGCCGCAGGTTCAAATCCTGTCACCCCGACCCAGCAAAGGGGCTCCGCCATCCGCGGGGCCCCTTGTTGCAGAAGGAGTGGAGACGCGTGGGAATCCCCAGACTGGTCGCATTCGACCTCGATGACACCCTTGCCCCGTCGAAGAGCGCGATCGACCCGCGCATCGGCGATCTGCTGATCGACCTCGCCGAGCGCGTAGAGGTCGCCATCATCTCGGGCGGTCAGATCACGCAGTTCCGCACGCAGGTCGTCGACCGGCTGCCGGATGCCGCCACCGAGACCCTCGCCCGGATCCACCTCATGCCCACCTGCGGGACGCAGTACTACCGCTTCGACGGCACGGGCTTCTCCCCCGTCTACGCGCACCACCTGACCGACGACGAGAAGACCCGCGCCCTCGCCGCGGTGGAGTCCGAGGCGCGCCGCCTGGGACTCTGGGAGGAGCAGACCTGGGGCCCGATCCTTGAGGACCGCGGATCGCAGATCACGTTCTCCGCGCTCGGCCAGGCCGCGCCGCTCAAGGCGAAGATCGCCTGGGACCCCACGAGTTCGAAGAAGTCCGCCCTGCGCGACGCGGTCGCCGCCCGCATTCCCGACCTCGAGGTGCGCTCGGGCGGATCCACCTCTGTCGACATCACCCACCGGGGCATCGACAAGGCCTACGGCATGACGCGACTCGCCGAGCAGACCGGCATC
>NZ_DATMIO010000243.1:0-2374 GCF_035554235.1 Microbacterium sp.
TCACCACCAGGTGAGCAGCCATCCTCACCCATCATCCATCACCCCTCGGGAGCAGTCATGAGCAGCATCTTCGTCAACCTCGCGACGAACGACCTCGACCGCGCGAAGTCGTTCTACACGTCGCTCGGCTTCGGCATCAACCCGCTCTTCACCGATGAGAACGCGGCGTGCATCGTCATCGACGACAACATCTTCTTCATGGTGCTCACCAAGGAGTACTTCGCAACGTTCACCGACAAGGCCCTCGCCGACGCGTCCACGAGTGCCCAGGCGCTCATCGCCATCAGCCGAGACTCGCGCGAAGACGTCGACACCATCGTCGAGGCCGGCCTCGCCGCGGGCGGTTCCGAGCCGCGCCCCCTGCAGGACTACGGATTCATGTACAACCGCGACCTGGAAGACCCGGACGGCAACATCCTCGAGTTCCTCTACATGGATCCGAAGGCCGCCGAGCAGGGGCCCGAGGCCTACATGGCGGAGCAGGGCGCGCAGGCCTAGGGCCCCGCCCATGGCAGCACGCAGCTACGGGCAGTACTGCGGGGTCACCAACGCCGTCGAGCTGGTCGGCGAACGATGGGCACTGCTCATCGTTCGCGACCTGCTCGTCGGGCCGCGACGCTACACCGACCTCAAGCAGGGTCTTCCCCGCATCCCGACCAACATCCTCAGCACCCGCCTCAAGGAGCTGCAGGATGCCGGTGTCGTGCGCCGCGTGCCGCTCATGAACTGCGGGCTCGTCTACGAGCTCACCCCCTACGGCCGTCAGCTGGAGGACATCGTGCTCGCCCTCGGCCGCTGGGGCTTCCAGACGATGGGCGACCCCGACGAAGGCGATGTCGTGACGGCCGATTCGATGACGATGGCCTTCCGGACGGCATTTCGGGCGGATGCCGCGGCCTCGCTCCCGCCCGCGGACTACGAGGTGCACATCGGCGATGTGGCGCTCCGGGTGCAGGTCGCCGGTACGGCCCTCACCATCACCCAGCTCGCACCGTCGGCCCCGCCGGTGGGGGGCCGCCTTCCCGCCGGACAGCCCGACGTCGTGATCGCGGCGAGCCCCGGCATCCGTCGCGTGATCTCGGGCGAGCTGTCCCCCGGTGAGGCCGTGGACCACGGCGTGCTGGCGGTGGTCATGGGCGATGCCGGGCTTCTGGAGCGCTTCGCTGCGACGTTCCACATCCCGCCGGTCGGCGCGGCGGCGTGACGCGGCGCAGGCTCAGCTGGGCTCCAGCCGAAGATCGACGAACTCAGCCGAAGATCATCGGGCGGTCGTCGTCGTCCTCCGCCGAGTCGACCGCAAGGTCGACGGCCACCGGCACGTGGTCGCTGGGGATCTCGCCCTTGCGCTCGTTGCGGTGGATGGCCGCGGCCGCGACGGAGTCGGCGAACGCCTTCGAGCCGAGGATGAAGTCGATGCGCATGCCCTCGTTCTTGGGGAAGCGCAGCCGCTTGTAGTCCCAGTAGGTGTACCCCGAGGGGATGAGCGGGCGCACGACGTCTTGGAGCCCCGCATCCTCGAGCGCGTGGAAGGCCGCGCGCTCCAGTTCGCTCACGTGTGTCGAGAACCCGGGCTGCACAGCCGGGTCGCCGTTGTCGGCATCCGTCGGCGCGATGTTGAAGTCGCCGACGAGGGCGAGAGCCTTGTCGGGCGTGCGAGTGAGCGTGTCGCGCGTGTACTCCGCGAGCGCGCTGAGCCAGTCGAGCTTGTAGTAGTAGTGCGGGTCTCCGAGGGAGCGGCCGTTGGGAACGTACAAGCTCCAGACCCGGATGCCGCCGACCGTCCCGCCGATCGCGCGCGCCTCCTGCGGCGCGTCGATGCCCGCGTGACCCTTCGCGAACCCGGGCATTCCGGGAAAGGCATACTCGACGTCCTCGATCGGCTCGCGGCTCGCGATCGCCACGCCGTTCCACTGGTTCAGTCCGTGCGCGACGACGTGGTAGCCCGCGTCTTCGAACTGCTCGGTCGGGAACTGCTCGGGCGTGCACTTGATCTCTTGCATCGCGAGCACATCGATTCCCTCGCGCACCGCGAACTCGAGGGTTCGGGCGACGCGTGCGCGGATCGAGTTGACGTTCCAGGTGGCCAGGCGCATGGCGTCCAGCCTAGGCGGGACGGCGGACGGTCGCGGTGCGGTGCGCTCTTGGAGCGGCGGACGGTCGCGGTGAGTCGGCGATCGTGGCCCACGCGGCACAGCTAGAAGGGTGGTGGGTCGTTGGCGGGGGCGAACCTGAGGAGGGGCTCGGGGGTGTCGGTGTATCGCCGGCGGTGGGGGTAGCAACGTCCAGGTTGCGCTCGCCGCGCGCCTGCAGGCGGGAGATCCGCCTGATGTATGGCAGACGTTCCTGGGCAGCTCGCTTCGCGCGTGGGTCGACG
>NZ_DATMIO010000244.1:0-2909 GCF_035554235.1 Microbacterium sp.
CGCTCCCGCTGCTCGGGTCGGGTTCGCGGGTCGTGTTCGTGACGAGCCACCAGGCGCACTTCATTCGCACGACCCCCACCATGCCCGAGTACCTCCCCGTTGCGCTGTCGAAGCGTGCGGGCGAGGACGCCCTTCGCGAGTTGATCCCCGACCTCGAGGAGCGCGGCATCGGCTTCGTCGTCGTGTCGGGCGACATGATCGAGGGGACGATCACCGCGACGCTTCTCGAGCGCGCCAACCCTGGCGCGATCGCGGGTCGCCGCGACTCGGCCGGCAAGCTCTACAACGTGTCGGAGTTCGCCGCCGAGGTCGCGCAGGCGGCCGTCGACCCGGTGCCGGATGACAACACGCGCCTCGTGGGCGACACAGGCGACTTCGCGGGGGAGTGACCTTGCGCGCCGCCGACATCGACAAGCTCGTGGCGGTCTCGCGCCCCTCGATCGCTCCCGACGGCGGCTTCGCGGTGTTCGCGACGTCGCGCGCCGACGTTGCGGCGAACCGCAACGTCGGCCAGCTCTGGCGCGTCGACCTCGACGGGTCAGGCCCCGCACGGCGAATCACTCGCGGCGTCGCCGACTCGTCGCCCCGGCTCTCGCCGGATGGGACGCTGATCGCGTTCATCCGTGAGGACGAGAAGAAGCGGCCGCAGGTGCACGTCGTCGCGGCGCGCGGGGGAGAGGCCCTGCGCGTGACAGACCAGCCGCTGGGGGCCGGATCGTTCGCCTGGTCGCCCGACGGCGCGCGCCTCGCGTACACGGCACGCGTCCCGGAGCCGGGCCGCTACGGCTCGGTCGAGGGGCTGGATGCCGCAGCCGAGGCGCCGCGGCACATCACGGGCGTGCGATGGCACTCCAACGGCGTCGGGTACACCGCCGATCGCCCGCGCCACGTTTTCGTCGTCGATGTGCCCGATGTGACGGGCGAACCGGCGTATGAGCCCGCTCCCGCCGTCCAGCCCGAGGGGGAGGAGCAGCCGAAGAAGGCCGCGGTCCCCAGCGAGTCCCTCCCGCTGACCGCCGGCGACGCGGACCACGCAGGCGTCACGTTCAGCGCAGACGGCTCTGAGATCCTGACCGTGGTCGACGAGATCGAGCCGCTGCGCCGCGATCTGCGCTCGCGCCTCGTCGCCGTGCGGGCCGACGGCTCCGGCGCGCGCGACGTGCTAGGCACGGAGCGCAACCTGTCGCTTGCCGACGTGGCCGTCGCCGATGACGGGACCATCGCCGTGCTCGCGTCCGATGTCGGCGCAGCGGGCGTCGACTTCGTCGCGCCCGGAACAGCGCTCTGGCTGCTCGAGGACGAGGGCCCGCGCCGGCTCACCGACGCCGAGACCATCGACCTCGGCGAGGTCGGCAGCCACATAACGCCCGTCGGCGAGGACTTCCTCGTGCAGAACCGCACGCGCGGCCGCGCGCACCTGCTGCGCGTGACCCGCCGCGGGGAGAGCACCGAGGTGCTTGCCGGCGACGTCGAGGCGGGCGGTCAGGATGCCGCGGGGGAGACGATCGTGGCGACCGTGGCGCGCGGCGACTCCTTCGGGGAGCTCGTCGTGATCGACCGAGATGGCGTGCGCACGGTCACCGACTTCGGTGCGCCGCTCCGCGAGGCGGGGCTCGCCCCGGTGCGTGAGCTGACCGTCGATGGTCGCGACGGCTACCCCGTGCACGGCTGGGTCGCGGTCCCGGAGGGCGAAGGGCCGCATCCCGTCATCCTCATGATCCACGGGGGTCCCTACGCGACATACGGCATCCACCCTTTCGACGAGGTGCAGACCCTCGTCGACGCCGGGTACGCGGTGGCGTACTGCAACCCCCGGGGCTCGGCCGGTTACGGCCGCGCCCATGGACGCAGCATCCGTCAGGCGATGGGAACCGTCGACTTCACCGACGTCATTGACTTTCTGGAGGGTGCTGTCGCGTCGTACGGCTCTCTCGACGGCGGGCGCGTCGGCGTCATGGGCGGTTCGTACGGCGGATACCTGACGGCGTGGGTCATCGCGCACGACCACCGCTTCTCGGCCGCCATCGTCGAGCGCGGATTTCTCGACCCGGTGTCGTTCCAGGGCACGAGCGATATCGGCTCGTTCTTCGGCGACGAGTACGTCGGCGCCGACGCGGGGGCGCTGCAGCGCCAGAGCCCGATGGCCGCGGCGGCGCAGGTGCGCACCCCGACGCTCGTCATCCACTCTGAACTGGATCTGCGCTGCCCCCTCGAGCAGGCGACGCGGTACTACTCGGCGCTCAAGCGCAACGGCGTCGAGGCCGAGCTGCTGGTCTTTCCCGGGGAGGACCACGAGCTCACGCGCTCGGGCCAGCCGCGGCACCGCCTGCAGCGGTTCGACGCGGTGCTCGACTGGTGGGCGCGGAAGCTCCCGGTGTCCTGACTCCGCACCCGCGTTGCGGTGTCAGGCGACCTTGTTGCCGAACGTGAACGCGCGGATGATCTGCACGATGCCGAGAACGACGAGTGCGATGCCGAGCAGCCACCACAACGCCACGATGTAGAGCGGCGAGAACAGCAGCACGATGCCGGCGACGATGCTCAGGATGGCGAAGAAGATCGTCCAGCCCTTCGAACCGGCGTCGCCGAGCGTGGAGAGCGCGACCACGCCTTCGATGATCCAGAGGATGCCGACGAGGATGCCGAGGAACACGGCCAACGCCAGCGTCGCCGTCGCGAGATCGATGAAGGCGTAGATGCCGGCGATGATGAAGATTACGCCGAGCAGGATGTGGCCGATGCGCGACCAGCCACCGCGGTTCTTCGTGAAGATGCCGAGACCGGCATATACCAGGCCGGCGATGATCAGGTACGCGGCGATGATGAAGGTGACGACGAACGCCGTCTTCTGCGGCCAGACCAGGATGAGGATGCCGACGATCAGGGTGATCACTCCACCGAGACCGAGG
>NZ_DATMIO010000245.1:0-10759 GCF_035554235.1 Microbacterium sp.
CCCCAACGCAGCATGCGCCGTATCCAGGAACACCTCCCCACCCGCAATCCCCGCAGCCAAACTCGCCGGAAACAGGGCGAGCGCAAGCGAGCGAGCTCGATCGGGGGTTGCCCCCGTCCTCTGCAACACCAGCGCATACGCACGGGCAAGGTCGATCACCCGACCCTCGTCCGGCAGGACAGCGACGACGCGCAACTGCTCGCCATCCGGCGTCGGAACCGCAATACGACCCAGTTTCATCGGTGCTCCTCCTGCGTGCGGCCGATCATGATTCCATCCATTCCGTCTCCCACGTGTGCGGAGGCTGAGGCCCCCACATGTTCATGTGGTACCAGGGCTCATGCCCGGCGGGAGTCGGCGGGTAGTCGAAGCCGACCATCTCCATCGAACTGGTGATCTCGATCCGGTTCTTGAAGGGATCACGCAGGTACATCGAGAGCATGTTTCCCTCGTGGTGCCGAATCGGGCCGTACTCGGCCGCCATCTTCGTCACGACGAGGTTGTCGAGAAGCTGCCAGAAGTCCACTTCATCGACCTCGAGCGCGACGTGGTGCACACCGTGCTGGCCGGTGAGGATCGCGACCTGGTGGTGGTATTCGTTGACGCGCAGGAACTGGATGAAGTACCCCTCCGTGCCGGGCAGCGTGACGAAAGTACTGCTCCGGAAGCCCAGAAGCCCGAGGAAGTCCGTCATCGCCTTTACGTCCGTGGTGCGCAGCTGCAGATGGCTCGTCCGCACATCCAGGGCGCCGGGGCGGTACTCCCCCTCAACCGGCCCGGCAGGGGCGTCCGCGTCGGGATGAATGACCTCGAAGGCGTGGCCGGTCGGCACGGTGACACGCAGCGCGTCCAATGCGCCCGGCCGCGTCGTCGCGACACCGAGCGCGGTCCGCGTCTTGGCCTCGTCGAGCTTGGTGGCGATCGCTTCGAACGCCTCGGCGTTTCGCGCGCGGAAGCTGACGTAGTCGAGTCCGGTGCCGCCTTCGGAAAGGCCGAGCACGATGCGACCCGTGACCGGGCTCGCCAGGAACGCGCGGCCCGCCGAGCGCTCCACCTCCACGAGGCCGAGAAGGCGCCGATACCACGCGACGCCGACGTCGAGGTCGGGGACGCGGATCACCGTATGGTCGGTGCCCGCAAGCGGGCCCTTCCACTGGAGGGATGCGGGAGTGTCTTTGATGGGGTGTTCAAAACGCGGCATTGCGGAGTCCCTCTCAGATCATGATGCGGTGGGTTCGTAGGGCGGCAACCCGAAGAAGGGTGCACGCCCGTCGGCGTCTTCGGCGACGACGCGATGGTGCTGACTGCCCAGACCGGTGATGCGGATGTCGACCGTATCGCCGTCCTGAAGGAAGTGACCATGGAACGCGCCGTTGCCAGGGGGCGAGCCCATCATGAGCAGGTCTCCGGCAAGGACGGGCAGACGTTCGGACGCGTACGCGAGGTACTCCTCCGGCGAGAAGATCATGTCGTTCGCGGGCCAGTCCTGCTTCGTCTGCCCATTCACGTCCAGTTGGATCACCAGCCCGCCGCGGTCTTCGATGAACTGCTTGGGCACGACGAACGGTCCTACCTGCTTGAACGTGGGACTCTGCTTGGCGATCCAGTCGGCGTTCCACTTGATGTCGGTGCGGCTGTACAGATCTCCCGTGTGCATATCGTTGCCGATGGTGTACCCGGCGATGTAGTCGCCCGCCTCCTCCGGAGTCGCGTACCGCGGCAGCCCACCGGCGATGACGACGGTCAACTCCGCCTCCCAGTCGTGATTGGCTCCGACCAGGGGAAGGACGATGTCATCGACCGGACCGACCTGAGAGCCATGGGTGGCCATCCATATGAAGGGCATGCCCTTGGCGCGCTTCTCGGTAACGAATGCGAGGTTGCGCTGGTAGAAGTCCTCGTCGCTCTCACCGGCTCGGCGTGACTCCTGATAGTTGCCCTCGTTGAAGGTGTACATCTCGGCGGCGTGCTGACGATAGTTCGAGCCGGCACAGAAGATCTGCGGCCGCACCGTCGGGGGCAGGACGTGGTGTTCCGTGATGGGCGCGCCGAGCGCGCCGGCTCGGGCACTGACGAGCTCGAGCTCGTCGAAGCTCCGCGGCCAGTCCCCGTACAGCGCGTCTTGATCCGGAAACTGTCCGGAGATGTCGACGACGTCTCCTCCGGGCCTCACGAGCGCATTGAACGAGCGACCATCGCCGTTGCGGAGACGTGCGAGCCCGAAGGTTCCCTCCGCGAGGCCGGTGACGGAATCGATCTCAGACATCTGGTTCCTCCTCTTCGCCTTTGAGAGTGCCAATCGGACTCTTCGGCGAGTCGCTGTCCTGATTGCGATCACACGATAGCACGATACGGTACGGCTCGTACCATGTTCGTGCGACCGCCCCACCGGCTGCCCACTCCCCACGATCTCCCGGTCGTCGCTCGTCCACCGCGGTGTCCCTTGACGCCCTCCGAAGCATCCAATACTGTACGTATCGTGTTCGGTCCTGGCGCATTTCAATGAGGAATGCCGCTCGTGAGCATTACGCGTCGCTGCATCGCAGCAGCGGCGAATCAGAGAGGAACAGAGACGATGTCGCTGCAGGATGCCATAGATCAGGCGGAGAATCCGCTGGAGTTCATCAGGGCGAACAACTTCGATGTGCGAGGTGCGTTCGCCTACCCTGCGGAGTACACCAACTGGCGCGACGAGCAGCGCGCCTGGGCCGAGACGGCGGTGCTCTTCAACCAGTCCTTCCACATGGAGGATGTCTTCATCTCGGGTCCCGACATGCTCCGGCTCCTGTCCGACACGTCGGTCAACAGCTTCGCCAACTTCCGGCCCGGGATCGCCAAGCAATTCATCGCCGTGAATGAGGAAGGGCAGCTCTTCGGCGACGCGATTCTGGTGGCATTGTCGGACTCAGAGGTGAACATCGTCGGTCGCGAATGGGCGCTCAACTGGCTGAGGTATCAGGCGGAGAAGGGCGACTACGACGTCACCATCGAGACCGAGCCGGCGATCCGGGGCGCGGGCGGATCCAAGCGGCTCTACCGCTACGAGGTGGAGGGCCCGAATGCCGAGAAGATCCTTCAGAAGGCTTCGGGCGAGGACTTCCCGCACATCAAGTTCTTCAACACCGGCATCCTGAACATCGCAGGGCACGAGGTCTGGGCCCTGAACCACACGATGGGTGGGGTGCCCGGTCAGGAGTTCTCCGGGTACGAGATCTTCGGCCCGACCGAGGACGAGGACGACGTCATCAACGCGATCCTGGCCGCCGGCGAGGAGCATGGCCTGCTGCGAGGAGGCGCCCGCGCCTATCTCTCCGCGGGCATCGAATCCGGCTGGATGGGGGCAACCGGAGTGCCCGCGGTCTACGCGTCGGAGTCGCTCAAGGAGTACCGCGAGTGGCTGCCGGCCTTCACGATCGAAGCGGTCTCCGTCGGCGTCGCCTCGGGTAGCTACGATCCCGCCACGGTCGAGGGGTACTTCTGCAACCCGTGGGATCACGGGTTCGGTCACGTCGTCAAGTTCGACCACGACTTCATCGGGCGGAAGGCTCTCGAAGAACTGGCGAAGAATCCCCCGCGGCAGAAGGTGTGGCTGGTATGGAACCCAGAGGACACCGAGCGGATCGTCGTGCAGTCCGAGCTGGATCACCCGAACGCGCCCAAGATCCTGCCGTTCCCTTCCGATGTCGGCCACGATCAGATCCTCATCGGCGACCGGCCCGTCGGAGTCACCGCGTTCCACGGCTACACCGTGAACCTGGGCGGGTGGGCATCGCTGGCCTCGGTCAACACCGCTGATGCGGTCGACGGCACCGAGGTCGAGATCCTCTGGGGGGATCGCGACGGAGGTGCACGGAACCCGCTCGTCCCCATGCACACGCAGACGCGGATCCGCGCGCGAGTGTCCGTCAAGTCGCCCATCGCCTGACCCACTCGGCAGGCGCAGAGCCCCTCGGGAGGGGTTCTGCGCCTGCCGGCCGAATCTTCCGGGCGGACCGCACACGCAGTGCTGCACAGCGCCGTGCGCACCGCTCGGTCACGCCGTCGACCTGCGGCACCGCCTACCGCCGCATCCTTGACGCCCTCAGCCCCCATCGACGACTCGCCCGGGTGGGGAGTTCAGTACGAGGCGCGGCCCGCACGCGTGATCGCCCGCTTCGGCGACCTGACGCTGAGTGCGGATGCCGCGCTCAGGCCGGTCAAAACGCGGCCGCCCCTGGCCGGCAAGCCGCCCGGCGGTCGCGCCGCGCGGCGGCCACCGAGAACTCCTCGCCGGCGCCGTTGCCACCGGCCCTGAGCGACGCGCCCGCGACTGAGCCACGACGTTCCACCGAGGTCTATGGTGTCACCGTTGATGACATCCTCCGTGGAGCCGGCGATGCACGCCGCACCGAGCCCCTCGCCGAGAAAGGGCAGTCCACTGCGCCGCCGGGGTGGGAAAGCGCCTCGCCCGCCGCCCCGAACGGGCGCTGAGATTGTGACTCCGGCGAAACAGAGCTGTAACATAGAAAAGTTACCTTTAGGAAAACAGACCTACGTATTGGACGGAAATGACCTTCACAATTCTGGCGGTCTCGCCGGCAACAGGCGAGCACGGATTCGCGCAGACGACGAGCACCCCCCTCATCGGCAACTGGTGCACCGCGATCGTCCACAACAAGGGAGTCGTCACGGTTCAGGCCGCAGGCGATCCGCGTCTGCTTCGCCTTGCCGTCGCCCTCATGGAGCAGGGGAATCCGCCTGCGAAGATCATCAAGGACCTCGATGAGAGCGATGACTGCCTCGGTCGGCAACTTGCCGTGATCGACGTCGCGGGCCGTTCAGCCGTTCACACCGGCCCCGAGGCGTGGGAGACGGCCGGCGAGATCGTGGGACCGGACTACGTCGTCACGGGCAACACCCTCGTCGGCACGAATGTGCTCACAGCGATGGCTCGCGCCTTCGAAGAAAGTGCGGGACGTGATTTCGCCGATCGACTGGTGGCGAGCATCGAGGCAGGCCGCGACGCCGGGGGGCAGCCCGACGGGCAGACCTCCTCACAGGTCCGTGTTGCCAATCAGACGGCCGAGAGTCTCAATCTGCGCGTCGACCTGCATCCCGAGCCGGTGGGGCACCTGCGCAGACTCCTGGACTGGTACCAGCCGCTCCGCCCCTACTACGACGCGTATCGCCTCGACCCGCGTACTGAGACGTTCTCCTTGGATCACTGGGAGGCTCTCGCCGAGAGTGGACAGCCCTTCTTCCCCGCCGATGGCGGGTGGACGGCGGCAGATGTCGAGGCGCGCACCCAACTGGTGCTCGATCTCAGCAAGAGCGACTCGTGATCACAGCGAACGAGCCTCCCGAGAGGCAGTTCGTGTTCTGCCCTGCACCACAGCTGCGACTCACTATCCGAGTGAGCGTGTTCGAGAGAGGGTTCCACCAATGGCTTCATCGTTGAGGATCGGGGCGGCGTCGGCCGCGTTGATCGCGGTTCTGGTCACGGCGGGATGCGCGGCGTCCGGCTCGCCGGATTCTTCCGGCTCCGAGGGAGGATCGATCAAGATCGGGCTCGGTCAACCGTTCAACACGTTCGACTTCGACAGCTTGACCAGCGTCGCCGACTACCAGTTCGCGAAGGAGGTCATCGAGCCGCTCGTCGTTCCCAACGACGCGGGCGATGATCTGCGGCCCGCGTTCGCAGAATCGTTCTCGTACGACGAGACCGGCACCGTGCTGACGTTCGAGATCGCGAAGGACAAGACCTTCAGCGACGGCACTCCGGCCACGTCGGCGGATGTCGTGTTCTCATACAACGTCTGGAAAGACGGTGGCGCCGGGCCGCTGTTGTCGGTGGTCACTTCGGTGGAAGCGCCGACTCCTCAGCAGGTGGTGGTGACTCTCGCGCAGCCGAGCAGCTCGCTGCTGTCGGTGCTCAGCTGGGCCAGCGAGGGTGTCGTCAAGGAGGACTTCGGCGGCCTCACCCGGGAGGAGTACTTCCAGGACCCGATCGGCACCGGCCCGTACACGGTGGATTCCTGGACCCCGGGCGGGACCGTGGTGCTCACCAAGAACGACACCTACGTGGGCGAGGTGGAACCGACCCTCGACACAGTGACGCTCGAGTTGATCGATGACCCGAACCAGCGCACGCTGCAGTTCACCTCGGGTGACCTCGACATCGTCGAGGCGGTGACACCCGAGATGGTGTCGCAGTTCGACGCGGACGTGCTGAGCTCCTCTCCGGCCGCCGGAAACACATCGATCTACTTCAACACCGCCTCGGGCCCCTTCGCCGACGCGAACCTGCGCAAGGCCGTTTCCCTCGCGATCGATCGTGAGGCACTGGTCGAGAGCGTCTACGCCGGTCAGGGCGAAGCGGCTACGTCGATGCTGCCCCCGAACCTGCCCGGATCGGTGAGCTGCGTCCCCTGCGACTACCCCACCCGCGATCTGGATGCGGCCAAAGCCGCGCTGGCCGCATCCGGCTACAACGGCGAGACCCTGACCCTGGGGGTGAACTCCACTACGGGACGCAACATCCTCGCCGCGCAGGCCATCCAGCCTATGCTCGCCGAAGCCGGGATCACGATCGCGATCGACCCTGCCGACCAGTCGACGATGGTAGACAATGCGATCGCCGGGACATACGAGTTCTCGATCCACGACTACTACGCGACGTCGCCGACGCTGAACGACCCTCTCAGCTTCGACTACCAGACCGACGGCTTCTGGACCCACATCGATGGCGCACAGTTCCTCGCGTCCTACAACGCCGTCGACCTGGCCCGCACCCCGGAGGAGATGGAAGCTGCCGCCCTGGAATTCGAGGAATGGAGCTACGACACCATGTGGGCCACGCCCGTCGCCAGCGTCAACTCGGTCTTCGCCGTGAAACCCCGGGTCCAAGGCATGGTCGTCAACCCGATCTCGCTCTACAGCCTCAGCAACATCACCGTCACGAACTAACCCCCGACGACAACGATCCGGCGGTGCGGTGGGAAACACCCACCGCACCGCCGGGTCCGACCGCCAGATCGATCAGGGAGCCAGTGCATGCTCAGGTACTTCGCTTCACGGCTCGTGCAGGCCGTTGTCGCCGTCTTCGCCGTCGTACTCGTGACGTTCGGGCTGTTCAAGCTCGTGCCCGGAGACCCGACGATCAACATCCTCGGGTCTCGGGCGACACCCGAAGCGAGGGCGGCTCTCAGCGAGAGGCTCGGCCTCAACGACGACATCTTCACCCAGTTCTTCCGCTATTCCACGCGAGTGCTGACCGGTGACTGGGGAGTGTCCAACAAGTCCGGGCAGGATGTCGGCGAGATCCTCATGTCGCGAGCCGGATCGACGGCCGCCCTGGTCGTGTCGGGAGCCGTTCTCGCGGTCGTCGCCGCTCTCGTCCTTGCAATTGTGACGGCGACCAGACAGAACGGTCGGCTCGACCACTCCGTGCGCATCCTCACCCTGGTCGGCCTGTTCCTCCCGACCTTCTGGATCGGGTACGTCCTGATACGCACCGTCGCGATACCCACCGGCTGGTTCCCGGTCTCGGGGCTCTCCACGGCAAGTCCTGGAGAATTCATCAGATCGCTCGTGCTTCCGTCAGTGACACTCGCCATCGGCCTCACACCGGTGCTGTTGCGCTCCCTGCGATCGTCGATGATCGCGACACTCAACTCCGAGCACGTCGCAGCGGCCCGCACCCTCGGTCTCTCGCCCGCACGCATCATGCGACGTCACGTCTTCCGCAATTCGGTCACCCCGACGATCAACCTGCTCGCCACCGCCCTGGGGTTCCTCCTGTTCGGCGTGGTCGTGCTGGAGACGACGTTCGACATTCCCGGACTCGGGTCTGCGCTCGTAAGCGCCGCAGCCCAGAGGGACATTCCCGTGCTGCAAGGGGTCACCGTGGTCTTCGCCATCGCAGTCGTCGTCGTGAACCTCTTAGGAGACCTGGCGACGGCTCTGCTCGATCCAAGGGTGAAACTGTCATGACATCGACGACGACACTGACAACAACAACAACGACGACGACACCGACAACGACGACCTTGCTCGGACGTTTCTCACGCGGAAGCGGGCCCAGGCGCACACGTCTGCGCTTGGACCGCAAGGGCAGGATCGGCGTCGGCATCCTGGTCGCCTACATCCTCATCGCCATCGTCGGGCCGTCATTCACGCAGGACCCGCTGCAACAGAACCTTCTCAACAGGCTCGCCTTCCCCTCCCCCGAGCACTGGCTGGGCACGGACGCGCTCGGCCGCGACGTGCTCGCGCGGATGGTCTCGGCGACCCAGCTCGATCTGCGGTTCGGTATCCTCGCGATGCTCGTGCCGCTATTCATCGGCACCACGTTGGGGACGTTGGCGGGTACGCTGGGCGGCGCGGTCGATGCCGTGATCATGAGGATCGCCGATCTCGTCCAGAGTTTTCCGGTCATCCTGCTCTTTCTGGGCGTTGCGGCTGCAAGTACCCGGACCGAGAGCTACTTCCTCCTCGGCCCTGGCGAGTTGCCGATCCTCATCGTCTTCGCCCTCGTCGGCTGGGTCGTCTACGCCCGTCTGGTGCGAGGGGAGATCCTGCGCGTGAAGGGCATGGATTACATCGCCGCAGCGTATGCGGGCGGACTCTCCCGCCCACGGGTGATGCTCCGGCATCTGCTTCCGAACGCGATCAGTCAGACGGTCGTCTATGCCGTCGTGGATGTGGGATTGGCCGTGCTGTCGATGGCATCGATCTCCTACCTCGGTCTTGGCGTGCCCGCTCCCATCCCGGAGTGGGGATCCATGATCAACGAGGGGCAGGTGTACCTGGCGGTGCAGTGGTGGCTGGTCGTCGCCCCCGGGCTCGCGATTGCAGGCCTCGGCATCGGCCTGGCATTGATCGGCGACAGCCTGGACGACGGGAGCAGTTCATGAATGTGCTGACCGTGGATCACCTGCGCCTGGGGACGGAGCACGGAGTCCCCGTGAAGGATGTATCGTTCAGCGTCGGCGAGGGCGAGTGCGTGGGCATCGTGGGCGAGTCCGGGTCGGGCAAGAGCCTGACCCTCCGTGCGATCGCGGGCGTACTCCCCGTAGGCGTGCGGGTCGTTTCCGGAGAGCACGATGTCAACGGCAGGTCGGCGATGGTGTTCCAGGAGCCGATGACGACCCTCAACCCGACGATGCGTGTCGGTGAGTTCATTGCGGAAGGCCCTCGTGCCCGTGGCGTGTCGAAGGCGGACAGCGTCCGACGCGCCGTCGAACTACTCACCGAGGTGGGGGTGCCCGACCCTGCAACCAGGGCACGGGCATGGCCGCACCAGCTCTCCGGGGGCCTGCGGCAGCGTGTGATGATCGCCGCTGCTCTCGCGGTCGAACCGGCCATCCTCTTGTGCGACGAGCCGACGACGGCGCTCGATACGACCGTGCAAGCCCAGTTGCTGGCGCTCGTCGATCGGCTGAGGGTGGAACGCGGGATGTCCGTCGTCTTCGTATCGCACAATCTCGCGGTGGTCTCGCGCGTGGCTCAGCGGGTGATCGTCATGTACGCCGGTCGCATCGTCGAGGCCGGACCGACGAGCGAGATCCTGCATCACCCGGCACATCCCTACACCCAGGCTCTCATCGCAGCGATTCCGACCGAGAATGAGCGAGCCGGCGACCTCACGACGATTGCAGGTGCTCCGCCGGATGCCAGCGCACTGATCGAGGGGTGTTCATTCGCCGCACGGTGCCCGCTGGCGCAGGAGACCTGCCGGACCGTCCTGCCGCCGACCGTGGAGGTCGGACGTGGGCATGCTGCGGCCTGCCACCTGGTGACGCCGGCTGATCGTGAGGTGCTGGTATGACCATGGATCGCCTGAGCGTGTCTGATCTCCGTGTGGAGTTCGCCGTACGATCGCAGCGGAAAAAGGTCCGCCTCCGAGCGGTCGACGGTGTCAGTCTCACCGTGGCTCCCGGCGAGATCCTCGGCGTCGTGGGCGAGTCCGGTTGCGGCAAGTCGACGCTGGCGCGAACGATCGCGGGGCTCACCGCTCCGACGGCGGGGTCGATCAACCTCGAGGGCGCGTCGATGTCGGGCAAGCGTTCGATCGATGACACTCGCGCCATTCAGATGATCTTCCAAGACCCTGGGGCAAGCCTGAATCCGCGGATCACGGTGGGCTCTGTCTTGACGGAGGTCTTGATGACCCACCAGCTCGTCGAGCGGTCGACGGCGCGAGCCAGGGTGGACGAGCTTCTGCATCTGGTCGGCCTGCCCGAGCGGGCCTACGACGCGCTCCCGAGGCAGCTCTCGGGCGGCCAGCGGCAGCGAGTGGGCATCGCTCGCGCGCTGGCGGTCGAGCCGCGTCTGCTCGTCGCGGACGAGGCCATCGCCGCCCTCGACGTCAGTGTCCAAGCCGCGATACTCAATCTGTTCGCCCGTCTCCGGAGTCGACTCGGGCTGTCGATGATCTTCATATCGCACGACCTCGGTGCGGTCCGCTCGCTCTGCGACCGGGTGGCCGTGATGTACCTCGGCCAGATCGTCGAGATCGCCCCTGTCGAGGAGCTGTACCAGAACCCCGGGCATCCCTACACGCGCGCTCTCATCGCCGCGAACCCTTCCCTGGACAACACTGCGGCGATCGCACCTCCGCTGAAGGGGGAGCCGCCCAGCCCGATCAATGTCCCGACCGGATGCCGATTCCATCCGCGGTGCCCGCTCGCCACGGAGACGTGCCGCACCGGGGTGCCGCCCGTGCGGGAGCGCCCCGATCACAAGACCTCCTGCCATAGAGCGTGGGAGCCGGCGCCGG
>NZ_DATMIO010000246.1:0-2729 GCF_035554235.1 Microbacterium sp.
CGGCGGATGCCGGCAGCTACACCCTCGTCGACTTCAAGGTTCCGAACGAGTCGGCCACGGCATCCACCGTGAAGGTCGTTTTGACGCTGCCGGCCGACACGCCCTTTCTCAGCGTCCGCTACGTGCCGGTGCCGGGATGGACGGCAGAAGTCGTCGAGACCAGCCTGTCCGAGCCCGTCACGGTCGGCGACGTCGAGGTCACCGAAGCGGTGACCTCGGTGGTCTGGACTGCAACGGGCGACGGCATCGGCGAGGACGCCCTCGAGGTGTTCCCGCTCTCGCTCGGGCCCGTGCCCGACACGGGTGCGGTCGTGCTCGCCGTCGACCAGACCTACAGCGACGGTCGCACCGTCTCATGGGCAGATCCCGCGGAAGACGCCGAGCACCCCGCCCCCGTGTTGTACATCGGCGACCAACCCGCCGACGATCACCACGCCCCGGCGGACGCCTACGCGGCGGCCGCCGCGCCGAGTCAGGAGCCCGACGTGCTCGCGCGTGTCCTGGCAGGCGCCGGCCTTCTTCTCGGCGCCGCCGCGCTCGTGCTCGTGCTCGTGGGCAGGCGCACGCGCGCCTGACGATGCCGGCGGAAAGGCCGCCGACCCCCGGACTCCGGGGGGCGGCGGCCTTTCGCACGCGGTCCCGCGGCTATCCGCCGACGTGGATCACGGGCCGGTCCATGGGGTCCTTGTCGGTCTCGCGCAGGATCTCCCGCACGACCGGAGCCGTGTCTCCGCGGCCGAGCAGCAGATACCTCACCATGTGGAGCAGCGGGCTGCCCTCCGACCACTCGAAGTACGCGTGCGGACGTTCGCCGGTCGCATCCCGCAGGGCGATCAGGATGGCGGCGATCGCATTCGGCACGGCCGGGCTCTCGGCGCGCAGCACACGGTTTCCCTCGACCTCGGCGCCGGTGACGTGCAGCACCTCCCGGAACTCCGACGGGTCGACGATCTCGATCTCGAGGAAGATCACGTCGGCCCGGCCCGGAACGGGATTGAGGCGTCGCTGCGCGCGTTCCTTCTGCAGGTACTCGGCCGCCTCGCCGGTCTCGGGTCGGTTGGCGATGATGTTGAGCCGACCGTCGTACTGCAGGGACTCCTCGATGAACCTGCGCGCGGTGTCGTCGAATTCGAGCCGTTCCGCCCGGATCTCCGTGGTGCGGGAGACGCGCGAGATCACCGAGACGACGACGATGCCGATGATGAAGAGCGCGGAGATGGCGAGGCCGTCGGGCTTCTCGATGATGTTGGCGGCGAGCGCGTACGCGAGCACCGCGGTGAGCACCGCGAACCCGACGATCGGCAGCGGCCTGCGGCGACGGACCGCGGAGATCAGAACGGCGACGGATGCCGACACCATCATGGCGAGGATCCCGGTCGCATAGGCGCCGGCCTGGGCGTTGACATCGGCCTGGAATCCGATGGTGATGACGATGCTGATCGCGGTGTAGACCAGCACCACCGGGCGCACCGCGCGGCTCCATTCGGGCGCCATGCCGTAGGTGGGCAGGTAGCGCGGAACGATGTTGATCAGGCCGGCCATCGCGGAGGCCCCGGCGAACCAGAGGATGAGCACCGTGCTGATGTCGTAGATCGTCCCGAACCCGTCGCCGAAGAACTCGTGCGCCAAGTAGGCGAGCGCTCGCCCGTTGGCCTCGCCGCCTTCCTGGAAAGCCTCCGCGGGGATGAGCAGGGTCGTGACGAGGCTGCTGCTCAGGAGATAGACGCTCATGATCGCGGCTGCGGAGGTCAGGAGCTTGCGGGTGTTCCTGATGCGCGAGTCGAGACGCTCCGCGTCGGTGGCACCTTTCGAGGCCACGAGGGGCATCATGCTCACCCCGGTCTCGAACCCGGACAGCCCGAGCACCAGCAGCGGGAAGGCGATCAGGGCCGGCAGGAGGAGCCCACCGGGCCCACTGCCGGCTGCGTTCAGGGCGGCCCACCAGTCCGTGATGTCGACGGGGTGCGTCGCGATCTGCATCAGCCCGGTCACGATGACGACGGCGTTGAGGCCGAGGAAGACCGCGACGAGCGGGATCGCGACGTTCACCGCTTCGGTGAATCCGAGCAGGAATACGCCGCCCAGAATGAGGAGCAGCACGATCGTGATGGGAACCGCGTAGCCCGCCAGCGCTTCGGGCATGAAGGGATTCTCGAGCAGGTGGACGGTCGCGTCGGCCGAGGACAGGGTGATCGTGATGATCCACGAGGTCGCGACGAACCCCAGCAGGACGAGGACGAAGATCTTGCCCTGCCAGAACGGCAGCAACCGCTCGAGCATGGCGACCGAGCCCTGCCCGTGCGGGCTCTCCTTCGCGACCCTGCGGTACATCGGCAGCATGCCGAACAGGGTGAGCGCCACGATCAGCAGGGTCGCGAGAGGCGACAGCGCCCCCGCGGCGAGGACGGCGATCGCCGGGAGGTACGAGAGGGTCGAGAAGTAGTCGACGCCGGTGAGGCACATGACCTTCCACCACGAGTGACCCTTCGCGGTGCTCTCCGCGCTCTCCGGTCCGACCGGCTGCACGGTGTCGTGGAGCAGCCAGCTGGAGAACGGCGTCGCCGCGCGGCCCCGTCTCGATGGGCCCGGGACCGCCGGAGGGAATTCGAACTGGTCCCACTCGCGCACGTGCAACTCCTCGCTCAGGGCCGTCCCTTGAGGGCCCGGTAAATCGTCGCACAGGCGGAGGCCTCGAAATGAGGCACGTCCGTTAGCAAAGCGCGCCCACC
>NZ_DATMIO010000247.1:0-4314 GCF_035554235.1 Microbacterium sp.
CCGGCTGCGAGCCCTCCGGCAGTTCGTACTCCCCCGGATAGGTCGTGAGGAAGTCCTGCAGGAACGGGAGGCTGACGAGCCACCGCGTCGCGAAGACGGCCATCGCCGCGAGGATGAGCAGGGCGAGCCCGGCGAGCAGCCCGCTGATCGCGAGTGTCCACGTCGGACGCCGCAGGCGGTCGGCGAGGCTCGTCGGCTCAGCTTCGGGCAGGGCTGTGGGGCGAGAGGATGCTGCGGCGCCCGGCCACACGGTCCGCGTGAACGGAAGCGGCGGGAGGGGCCTGGTGGGAACGACGGGCTCGGTCGCTGGGGCTTCGGCCGCCGGGGCTTCGGCCGCCGGGGCCTCGACCGCCGCGACCTCGACCGTTGGGGCATCGGCGGTTGGGGCCTCGACCGCTGGAGCCTCGGTCGCTGCGTGATCGATCTCGCTCACGCGACGCACGGGTACCGGAGTCACGGGCGGCCACGGTTCGCCGCCCGCCACGCGCGGAAGCCCGCGGCGCAGCGTTCCCTCCGGGGCGTCGATCGACGCCGCGACGGGCTCAGCGACTTGGATCGAGGGCGCCGCCTCGACAGGCCCGGCGACCGGGCCGGTGTCTGCAACCGGAGCGGGCTCAGCGACCGCGTCGGGCTCAGCGACCGCGGCGGGCTCAGCGACCGCGGCGGCGCGATCAGCGACGACCGGTGCGGGATCCTCGGCCGGTGCGGCATCCGCGGGGGGCCACGGCTCGCCGCCCGGGCGGCGCGGGAGCCCGCGGCGAAGCGTCGGTCGAAGGGTCGCCATCCGTCAGGCCTTCCGGGCCTCGAGGGCCGCGATCAGCTGCGGCACCACGGTGAACAGGTCGCCGACCACGCCGAAGTCGGCGATGTCGAAGATCGGGGCGTCGCCGTCCTTGTTGATCGCGACGATGGACTTCGCCGTCTGCATGCCGGCGCGGTGCTGGATCGCGCCCGAGATGCCGAGGGCGACATACAGCTGCGGCGACACCGAGACTCCGGTCTGCCCGACCTGTGCGGCCTGCGGGACATAGCCCGCATCGACCGCTGCGCGGGAGGCGCCGACAGCCGCGCCGAGGGCGTCGGCGAGCTGCTCGACGAGCACGAACTTCTCCTCCGACCCGAGCCCGCGGCCACCCGAGACGACCTTCGTCGCTCCGCGGAGCTCGGGACGGCTGGAGGTCTCGACGGCCTCGGCGAACGACACGATGGATGCCGCGGCTTTGCCCGACGGCGACACCGCGAGCGACTCGATCTCGGGCGTGACGGCATCCGCGCGCGCTTCGATGGCGCCCTGGCGCACCGTGATGACGGGAGCACCCCAGGTCACGGCCGCGTCGACGTTGTACGAGCCGCCGTAGACGGAATGGTGGGCGACGACGCCCTCCGCATCGCGGGAGACGCCGACCACATCGACGCAGAGGCCCGAGCGCGTACGGGCCGCGAAACGGCCGGCGACGTCGCGCCCCTCGATGGAATTCGAGATCAACACGGCGTCGGGCCGGACGAGGTCGGACGCCGCCACGAGCGCGTCGACGGTCGGCACGGTCAGGGCGGTCGCGGCCTCCGCGGTCTCGGCGATCACGACGTGCGTCGCGCCCAAGGCACCGGCGGCCTCCGCGGCCGCGGCACCGGCCCCCGGTGCGGGAACGACCAGCGCGACGGGGGTGCCCACCTGGGCGGCGGCACCGAGCAGCCCCGCGGCGCTCTTCGCGAGCTGCCCCGAGGGCAGCACGTCGATCAGGACGAGGATCGAGTCATCGGCGAATCCGGTCATGTCGCTCTCCTCACACCAGGCGATTCTGGACGAGGAACTCCGCGAGCTTCTCGCCCGCATCGCCCTCGTCGATGATCTTCACGCCCCCGGCGCGCGGCGGCTTCTCGCTGATCGCGAGGACGATCGAGCGCGACCACGCGTGATCGTCGGCGTCGATCCCGAGGTCGGCCAGCGACAGGGTCTCGAACGGCTTCTTCTTCGCGGCCATGATGCCCTTGAAGTTGGGAAAGCGCGCGTCGGGCATGCGCTCGGTGATCGAGACCACGGCCGGCAGCGGCGCGGCGACATCCATCGTTCCGGCATCCGTCGCGCGCTGACCCGTGATGCCGTCGGGCGATATCTCGAGCGAGGTCAGCGCGGTCGCGTGGGGAACGCCGAGCAGCTCTGCCACCATCGCGGGCATCACGCCCCCCGAGCCGTCGGTCGACAGGTTGCCGGTGATCACGAGGTCGTAGCCCGTGCGTGCGATCGCCGCGGCGAGCACTTCGGCGGTCAGCCCCAGGTCGGCGCCGGAGAGCGCCTCGTCGGCGATGTGCACCGCGCTCGTCGCGCCCATCGCGAGGCCCTTGCGCACGGTCGCGGCCGAGCCCTCGGGCGCCATCGAGACCACGATCACCTCTGTGCCGGGATTCTGGTCGGCATGGGTGAGCGCCACCTCGAGGGCGCGCTCCCCGATCTCATCGAGCACGGTTTCGCTCGCGGCGCGATCGGCGAGACCCGTCTCGAGCGACAGCTTGCGGTCCCCGTAGGTGTCGGGCACTTCCTTGACCAGGACGACGATCTTCATGCGGTGACGCTCCTTTGCCGTTCGAGTCTATTTGGTCGTGCGCCCCGGGCCGTGCACGGGAAGACCGGCACCGACCGGCTACCGTTGGGGCGAGAGAGGGGGTCGCGCATGGCACGTCGTGGACCGCTCCCGGTCGATCCGATCGCCGAGGCGAAGCGCCAGTGGGTGGCGCACGGCTGGGCGGATGCCGCATCCGGCATGTCTGCCGTGACCTCCGTCATCCGCGCGCAGCAGCTCATGCTGGCCCGCATCGACAAGGCGCTGAAGCCGTTCGGGCTCTCCTTCGCCCGGTTCGAGATGCTGCGGCTGCTCGCCTTCACGCGAGAGGGGCGGATGCCGATGGCCAGCGCCATCGCTCGGCTGCAGGTGCATCCCACCAGCGTTACCAACACCGTCGATCGCCTCGCCCGTGACGGGTTCGTGGTGCGAGAGCCGCACCCCGCCGACGGGCGCGCGGCGCTCGTCGCGCTGACGCCCGCGGGCCGCGAGCTGGTCGAAGCGGCGACGGACGCCCTGAACACCGAGGTCTTCGCCGAACCGGGCCTGACCGACGACGACACGGTGGAGCTCGTGCGCATTCTCGCCCGATTCCGGAGGGATGCCGGCGACTTCCGCGACCCGAAGCCCCAGCCCGATCCGCTCTGAACTCAGCGATTGGTGAAGTCGGGGGCGCGCTTCTCGCGGAACGCCGCCATCCCCTCCTTCTGGTCGTCGGTGCCGAAGAGCCCCGCGAAGACGTGCTTCTCGAAGCGCAGGCCCTCCGCGAGGCTCGACTCGAGGGCGACATCGAGCGCCGCCTTCGCGGCGTACACCGACGGCAGCGACTTGGCAGCGATCGCGTCCGCGGTCTTGCCCGCCTCGGCGAGCAGATCGGCGGCGGCGACCACGCGTGAGACGAGCCCGGCCCGCTCGGCCTCCTCGGCCCCCATCATCCGTCCCGTGAGCACGAGCTCGGCGGCCTTGTAGTAGCCGACCGCGCGCACGAGCCGCTGCGTTCCGCCCATCCCCGGGATGACGGCGAGGTTGATCTCCGGCTGGCCGAACGTCGCGGTGTCGGCGGCGAGGATGATATCGCACATCATGGCGAGCTCGCACCCGCCGCCGAGCGCATAGCCCGATACGGCGGCGATCGTGGGGGTGCGCACACCGGCGAACCTCGTCCAGCCGCCGAAGTGGTCGCCCATCACCATGTCGAGGGCGCCCTTGGACTCCATCTCCTTGATGTCGGCGCCCGCGGCGAACGCGCGCTCGGAGCCCGTGACGACGATCGCCCCGATGCCCTCGTCGTCGTCGAACCGGGTGGCGGCATCGACGATGTCGTGCATGACCTGGCTGTTCAGGGCGTTCAGCGCCGCCGGGCGGTTGACCGTGATCCAGCCGACGCGGCCGCGCGTCTCGACCAGGATCGTCTCGTAGTCCGTCATGTTCAGGTTGCCTCCGACTGAGTTCGTATCGTTTGAATGATGCCGGAGAAGTCCCTGCCCGCGCCGTCACCGGCCGCGAACTCCTCGTAGATCGCGCGCGCGAGACGACCGAGGCGGGCATCGACCCCGGTGCGCTCGATCGCCTGTTCGGCGAGGCCGAGGTCCTTCGACATGAGCGCTCCCGCGAAGCCCGGGGCGTAGTCGCGGTTCGCCGGGCTCGTGGGCACGGGCCCGGGAACGGGGCAGTTCGTGGTGAGCGCCCAGCACTGGCCCGACGCGTTGGAGGCGACGTCGAAGAGGGCCTGGTGCGAAAGCCCCAGCCGCTCGCC
>NZ_DATMIO010000248.1:0-6937 GCF_035554235.1 Microbacterium sp.
CCGGCGGGCTCCGGCTCTGCCGGCTGCTCCGGCTCCGGCGCGTGCTCGGCCGCTTGCTCGTCCGATGCCTCGTCGCCCGTGGGCAACTCGACATCGGGTCCCTCGAGCGCTTCGGGCAGCACCGCCGGCACCGCCTCGGACTCCTCGACGGCGTCCACCGCGTCGACGGTGGACGCGCCCATCGGCAGTTCCACATCGGGGCCCTCGAGGGGCTCCCACGTCGGCTCGATCGCCGCTACTTCCGGCGCCTCGGGCGCTGTCTCGTGGTGGTCAAGGGTGTCATTGCTCTCATCAGCCATCACTGGCGCACTCCCTGCGGGGCGACATCCGCGCGTCACCCGGCGAAATCTCAGGCGGTGCCGCACCTGCGGTGCCGCGAACTCACTCGGTCTGCGACCGGCTCCTGGCTCTGGTCGCGGGGCATTCGTCGCCCCGAAGTCTTCTGCGATGCGGATCGCGGCGCGGCCGCGGGTGCATCGACAGCCATTATCGCACTATTCCCTGGCAACCGGCGTGCTCGCCACGCGCGGGAGCGTGCGGCGGGCATCCGGTGGAGGCTCGGCGGGCACTCGCTGAAGGCTCGCGCACAGCCCTCGATGCCATAATCCGAGCATGCCCGAACCCCGCACGCGTCCCACCGCTCTCGCCGTCTGGCTGGTCGTTGCCGGGGCCGTGGGCTGGTGGGCGGCGTTCCAGCTGACGCTCGAGCGACTGCACCTCCTGGCGAACCCGGATGCAGCCCTCGGCTGCGACTTCAGCATCCTGGTGCAGTGCCGCGCCAACCTGGAGTCGTGGCAGGGTCAGGTGTTCGGATTCCCGAACCCGATCATCGGCCTCTCGGCCTGGATCGCCCCGATCGTGGTCGGCGTCGCGATCCTCGCCGGCGCCCGCTTCGCCCGCTGGTTCTGGCTGCTCTTCGAGCTCGGGATGCTGGCAGCCTTCGTCTTCGTGATCTGGCTGATCGCGCAGAGCATCTTCGTGCTCGGCACCCTGTGCCCGTGGTGCATGGTGACCTGGCTCGTCACGATCCCGACCTTCTACGCCGTCACGCTGCAGGTGTTCCGCAACGGGTCGGTGCCGGTCCCGGCGGCCGTCCGGCGTCGCGCGGACCAGTTCATGGGGTGGGTTCCGCTGTTCGCCGTCGCGACCTACGGCATCGTGGCGATCCTTGCCCAGGTGCGCCTCGACGTGCTCGGCAACCTCTTCTGACGCGCGCCGAGGTCAGGGAGCCTTACGCGAACCAGATGTCGAGCTCGCGCTCGGCCGATTCGACGCTGTCGCTGCCGTGGACGAGGTTCTGCTGCACCTTCAGGCCCCAGTCGCGGCCGAAGTCGCCGCGGATCGTGCCGGGCGCGGCGGTGGTCGGGTCGGTGGTCCCCGCGAGCGAGCGGAAGCCCTCGATGACGCGGTTGCCGGCGACGCGGATCGCCACCGACGGCCCCGACATCATGAACTCGAGAAGCGGCTCGTAGAAGGGCTTGCCTTCATGCTCGGCGTAGTGCCGCTCGAGCACCTCGCGGTCGGGCTCGGCGAGGCGGATGTCGACGAGCGAGTAGCCCTTCGCCTCGATGCGGGCGAGGATCGCTCCGGTCAATCCGCGGGCGACGCCGTCGGGCTTGACGAGGACGAGGGTCTCTTCGGTGGCCATGTCAGTCACTCTCTCTCGGGGTCTGAGGGTCGGCGGGTCTGGGCTCGGCGGGTCTGGGCTCGGCGGGTCTGGGCTCGGGGGCCGTTGCCCCTCGGGCGTCGATCCGCGCCCCACCGATCGTCGCATACCCCCACATGCTGCCGAAGATGAGCGCGACGAGCAGGAACGCGGGTACGAGGACGGCGGCGAGGGCGACGAGCAGCTGCAGGACCCAGCCGAGCACGATCGCCCACCTGTGCCGCAGCAGCCCGGCGGTCACGATCATCGCGACCGCCATCGCGGATCCGGCGACCACGCCCCACCACGACGGGATCGAGCCGGGGAGCGCATTCAGCCCGTAGACGACGAGGCCGCCGAGGAAGACGACGACGGATTCGAAGCCGAGCACGATCGCGCCGAGGTTCTCGACGAGCGTCCTGCGGCGACGAGGACGCGGTGCCGCGTCGGCGCTCACCGCTCCCACCCGGCCTTCCAGTTCTCGTCGGTGGCGACCGCGATCGCCTCGCCCGCGAGCACGACGGAGCCCGCGATGACGACGGCCCTCCGATCGGAGGCGACCGCCCACTCCCGCGCCGCGGCGGCGGCGTCCGCGACGTCGCGGTGCACGGTGACGGGGAGCCCCGCAGCCTCGGCCAGGTCGGCGATGACGTCGGCGTCGTTCGCCCGCTCCGAGTCGGGGGCGGTCGCGAAGACGTGCGCCGCCCGCGGCGCGAGCGCCGCGACGATGCCCTCGGCGTCTTTGTCGCCCAGCACGCCGAGCACGATGCCCCACTCGTCGAAGTCGAACGACTCGGTCAGGGCTGAGGCGAGCGCGTGCGCGCCGTGGGGATTGTGCGCGGCATCCACCAGCACCGTCGGGGCGATGCCGACGAGCTGCAGGCGGCCCGGTGAGCGCACCTCGCTCAGGCCTTCGGCGAGCACGTCGCCCGTTATCGGCTGCGAGCCGCCGCCGATGAGGGACTCGACGGCCGCGATCGCGAGAGCGGCGTTCGAGCCCTGGTGGGCGCCGTACAGGGGCAGGTACTGCTCCGGGTACTCCCCCGCCAGACCCCGCACCGAGATGAGCTGGCCGCCGACCGCGAGCTTGTCGTCGGTCAGAGCGAACTCGGCACCCTCGAAGGCGATCGAGGCACCGCGGGCGGCGGCGGCGGCGCGGAGCACGGCCTCGGACGCCGCCTCCTGTCGTGCGGATACGACCGCCGCGCCGTCCTTGATGATTCCCGCCTTGACGGCCGCGATCTCGGCGATGGTCCCGCCGAGCCGGTCGGCGTGGTCGAGGGCGATCGGTGCGAACACGGCGACATCGCCGTCGGCCGTGTTCGTCGAGTCCCACGACCCGCCCATGCCGACCTCGAGCACGAGCACATCGACGGGGGCGTCCGCGCACGCGACGAAGGCGAGCACCGTCAGCAGTTCGAAGAACGTCAGCGGCGCGTCGCCGGATGCCGCGAGCTCGGCGTCGACGAGGTCGACGAACGGCGAGATCTCGTCCCACGCGTCGGCGACGGCCGCATCGTCGACGGGCTCGCCGTCGATCATGATGCGCTCGGTGAACCGTTCGAGGTGCGGGCTCGTGAACAGTCCGGTGCGCAGGCCGTGAGCGCGGATCAGGCTCTCGATGATGCGGCTCGTCGACGTCTTGCCGTTCGTGCCGGTGACGTGCACCACGCGATACGTCCGCTGCGGGTCGGCCAGCAGCTCGAGCACTCGCCGGGTGCGCTCGACGCGGGGCTGCACCCAGCTCTCGCCCTGGCGCTCCAGCAGGGTCGCGTAGACGGCATCCGCCCTCTTGCGGTCAGACACTCGCGGCCTCCTGCCGGGTCACGGCGACGTGGAAGCCGCCTTCGTTGGCGAACGTGCCGCCGGTGAAGTAGCCGACGTGATCCGGCTGTGCGCCGAAGGCGACCGGATGCCAGGCATCCGCCGGAGCGTCGGCGGGCACGTGCACGTCCTCCCCGGCGACGAGCACGTCGTGCGCCACCGCGAGGGTCTCCCCCGCGACATCCGCCGCGCTGAAGGCACGTCGGACGGCGTCCCCGTCGGCCGCCGCGTCGAAGAGCAGCTGAAGGCGGATGCGGTCGCTCACCGCGAAGCCGGCCGCCTTCCGCGTGTCCTGCACGGCGCGGATGACATCGCGCGCGAGCCCTTCGGCCGCTAGCTCGGGGGTGGTGGCGGTGTCGAGCAGAACGAATCCGCCGTCCGGCAGCAGGGCGATCGCGGTGCCCGCGTCGACGCCGCCGGCCTCGAGCGTGAGCTCGTACTCGCCCTCCTGCAGCGCGATGCCGTCGACGATCACGACGCCGTCGACCTCTTCCCACACGCCCGCCTTCGCCCCCCGGATGACGTGCTGCACCCGCTGTCCCAAGCGAGGACCGGCGGCGCGGGCGTTCACGCTCAGGCGCTTGCTGACGCCGTAGCGCTCCGCGACATCGGCGTCGAGCTCGACCAGCTCGACCGACTTGACGTTGAGTTCGTCGCGCAGGATCCCCTCGAACTGCGCGAGCGATCCGGCATCCCGCACCACCACGGTCAGGCAGGCGAGCGGCAGGCGCACGCGCAGGCCCTCCTTCTTGCGCAGCGCATTGGCGACGGACGACAGCTCGCGCACGGCATCCATCGCGGGGCGGATGTCGGCGTGCAGGGGGAACGCGTCGGCGTCGGGCCAATCCGTGAGGTGCACGCTGCGCTCACCCGTGAGGCCTTGCCACACCCGCTCCGAGATGAGCGGGATCAGCGGAGCGGCAACCCGGCACACCGTCTCGAGCACCGTGTAGAGCGTGTCGAAGGCCTCGGTGCCCTTCGCCTCGCCTCCCTCGCTGCGGGACCGATCGACGCCGACCCAGAAGCGGTCGCGCGAGCGCCGGATGTACCAATTCGTGAGCACCTCGACGAAGTCGCGGAGCGCGGCGGCCGCCGTCGTGGAGTCGAGGCTCTCGAGCGCCGCCCGCACGTCGCGCACGAGTTCGCCGGTGAGGGCCAGGATGTATCGGTCGAGCGGGTCGGTGGATGCCGTCGACCACGACGCCTCGTAGCCGTCGCCGCCGGTCTCTGAGGCTGTCGAAGGGCCGCCGGCCGCGGCCCCCGCTGAGCCTGTCGAAGCGTTCGCGTAGGTCGAGAAGAAGTACCACGAGCTCCACAGGGGCAGCAGGAACTCGCGCACGCCCTGCCGGATGCCCTCCTCGGTCACGATCAGGTTGCCGCCGCGGAGCACCGAGCTCGCCATCAGGAACCACCGCATGGCGTCGGAGCCGTCGCGGTCGAAGACCTCGGCGACATCGGGGTAGTTGCGCAGCGACTTGGACATCTTCTGCCCGTCGCTGCCGAGCACGATGCCGTGGCACGCGACGCCCGTGAACGCCGGCCGATCGAACAGCGCGCCCGAGAGCACGTGCATGACGTAGAACCAGCCGCGCGTCTGGCCGATGTATTCGACGATGAAATCCGCGGGCGAGTGCTCGTCGAACCACTCGTGGTTCTCGAACGGATAGTGCACCTGGGCGAACGGCATCGATCCCGAGTCGAACCACACGTCGAACACGTCCTCGATGCGGCGCATCGTGCTGCGCCCCGTGGGGTCGTCCGGGTTCGGCCGCGTCAGGTCGTCGATGAACGGCCGATGCAGGTCGATCTCGCCCTCCCCGTTGCGCGGCAGGCGCCCGAAGTCGGCCTCGAGCGCGGCGAGCGACCCGTACACGTCGACGCGCGGGTACTCGGGGTCATCGCTCTTCCACACGGGGATCGGAGAGCCCCAGTAGCGGTTGCGGCTGATCGACCAGTCGCGCGCGCCCTCGAGCCACTTGCCGAACTGCCCGTACTTGACGTTCTCGGGGGCCCACGTGATCTCGTCGTTGAGCTCGACGAGACGTTCCTTCACATCGGTGACGCGCACGAACCAGCTCGAGACCGCCTTGTAGATGAGCGGATTGCGGCAGCGCCAGCAGTGCGGGTAGGAGTGCTCGTAGCTGGCGAGCCGCAGCAGCCGGCCGCTCTGACGGAGGATGCGGACGAGAGGCGTGTTGGCGTCCATCCACAGCTCGCCCGCGACATCCGTCACGGCGGGCAGGAAGCGACCGCCGTCATCGAGCGAGAGGATCGTCGGGATGCCGGCGGCTTCGCCGACGCGCTGGTCGTCTTCACCGAACGCGGGCGCCTGGTGCACGATGCCGGTGCCGTCGCCGGTCGTGACGTAGTCGTCGACGAGGATGCGCCACGCGTTCTGGGTGCCCCAGGTCTCGGCGTCGGCGTAGTAGTCGAACAGCCGGTCGTAGTGCACGTCGGCGAGCTCCGCACCGGTGAACCGCGCGTCGACGGCGGCCGCCGCATCCGCCGCGCTCTCGTACCCGAGATCCTTCGCGTAGCTCGGCAGCAGGTCTTCGGCCATCAGGTACCGGTGCGAGTCGGCCTCGGCGGTGTCGTTGGCCTCCCCCTCGGTCCGTGATCCCGTCGAAGGCGGGGCATGGTGGATGTCGGATGCGCCGAGCGGCCCGCCGGGCAGAACGGCATATCGGATGTCGGGGCCGACCGCGAGCGCGAAGTTGGTCGGCAGCGTCCACGGCGTCGTCGTCCAGGCGAGCGCGCGCACCCCCGTGAGCCCGAGCGATTCGGCCTTCACGCCCACGAGCGGGAACGTGACCGTGACCGAGGGATCCTGGCGCATCTTGTAGACGTCGTCGTCCATGCGCAGCTCGTGGGCGCTCAGGGGCGTCTCGTCGCGCCAGCAGTACGGCAGCACCCGGTAGCCCTCGTACGCGAGGCCCTTTTCGTAGAGCGATGCGAACGCCCACAGCACGCTCTCCATGTAGTTCGTGTCGAGGGTCTTGTAGCCGCGGTCGAAGTCCACCCACCGGGCCATGCGCCCGACGTAGTCCTTCCACTCCTCGGTGTAGGTCAGCACCGATTCGCGCGCCTTCGCGTTGAACTGGGCGATGCCCATGTTCTCGATCTCGGACTTCTCGGTGATGCCGAGCTGCTTCATCGCCTCGAGCTCGGCCGGCAGCCCGTGCGTGTCCCAGCCGAAGACGCGATCGACCTTATGACCGGTCATGGTCTGGAAACGCGGGAACAGGTCCTTCGCGAATCCCGTCAGCAGGTGGCCGTAGTGCGGCAGGCCGTTCGCGAACGGCGGGCCGTCGTAGAAGACCCACTCCGGCGAGCCCTCCCGCTGCGCGATGCTCGCGCGGAAGGTGTCGTCCGCGCGCCAGAACGCCTGCACCTCGTACTCGATCTGGGGGAAGCGCGGGCTCGGCGGAACCTCGGCCGCGGGGCAGATGTCTCGATACGCGGCTTCGC
>NZ_DATMIO010000249.1:0-3132 GCF_035554235.1 Microbacterium sp.
AGGACGGTGAACGGGCGCATGTTGCGCCCGAGGCGGCGCTGGCGGAAGAGCACCGGCCCCGGCGAGCTCAGGCGCACGGCGACCGCCGCGCCGACGATCACGGGCACGAGCACCAGCAGCGCCGTCCCGGCGATCGACACGTCGAGCGCGCGGCGGGCCAGCGAGGTGGCGGGCTTGGCCCGCGTCACGGTGCGCGTCAGCTCGGCCATTGTGGAGACGTCGACGCTCATGCGACCAACGAACGCGGCGAGTCGTCGTCGGCTTGCGCGACCTCGGCCGCGGCGGCGCCGATGGCGCGGATCTGCCAGTCCTCGATGCCGGGGAAGATCGGCAGCGAGCACACGCGCTCGGCCATGCTCTCGGTCACCGGCAGGCTGCCGGCGTGAAGGCCGAGGTGGGCGTAGGCCTCCGTGCGGTGCACGGGCACCGGGTAGTGCACGGCCGACGCGACGCCGCGCGCCGTGAGCTGCGCGCGCAGCAGGTCGCGGTCGTCGCTCTGCACCACGAACAGGTGGTAGACGTGGTCGCCCGCCGCCACCGGCGCCGCCGGCAGCTCGAGGGCGAGACCCGACAGCGCGCGGCGCAGCTCTGCCGCCGCGCGCCGCCTTTGGGCGTTCCACCTGTCGAGGTGGCGGAGCTTCACGCGCAGGACGGCCGCCTGCAGCCCGTCGAGCCGCGCGGTCGTGCCGATCACGCGGTGGCGGTAGCGCGGGCGCTCGCCGTGCGAGCGCAGCAGGCGGACCCGGTCGGCCAGCTCGGGCCGCGAGGTCACGACGGCGCCGCCGTCGCCCCACGCGCCGAGGTTCTTGGCCGGATAGAAGCTGAAGCACCCCATGTGCCCCATCGAGCCGGCGCGACGGCCGCGGTAGCGGGCGCCGTGTGCCTGGCAGGCGTCCTCGATCACCGCGATGCGCGCCGAGCGGGCGAGCTCGAGGATCGGGTCCATGTCGACCGTCGCCCCGTACAGGTGCACCGGGATGATGCAGCGCACCTTCGAGCTCAGCGCGCGCTCGGCCAGCTCGGCGGTGATCAGGCCGCTGACCGGGTCGACGTCGACCAGGCGCGGCGTGGCGCCGGCGATGCTGACCGCCTCGGCCGTCGCGATGAACGTGTTCGCCGGCAGGATGACCTCGTCGCCCTTGCCGATGCCCAGCGCGCGCAGCGCGAGCGCGATCGCGTCGGTGCCGGAGGCGACGCCGACGGCCTCGTCGGTCTCGCAGTAGGCGGCGAAGTCGGCCTCGAAGCCCTCGACGTGCTGGCCGAGGATGAACGAGCTCTCCTCGGCGACCGTGCGCACGACGCCGAGCAGCTCCTCGAGCAGCTCGGGGTCGTCGCGGTCCATGCGGACGAAGGGCACCGTGCCCGCCGCCGCGGCGGGAATCGCGTGACCCTGGCTCATGCCGCCGCTCCGAGCGCGATCGCGGGCGCCGAGTCGCGGTTGGCCAGCTCGAGCTGCAGCGCGCGGCGGCCGCGGTGGTGCAGACCGTGGATGGAGCTCTCGGTGCGGCCCATGCGCGAGGCGATCTCACCGGGGGTGAGGCCGACCACGTGGCGCAGGAGCACGACGCTGCGCTGTTCCTCGGGGAGGGCGTCGAGCGCCTCGCGCAGCACGTGCGAGCGGTCGATCACGTCGTCGCCCGAGTGCTCGTCGGCGCCGAAGATCTCCTCGGCGGGAGTGGCACGGCGCGAGCGCAGGTGGTCGATCGCGGCGTTGTGCGCGAGCCGCAGCAGCCAGCCGAAGAACGGCACGCCGCGCTCGTCGTACTTGACGAGGACGGTCATCAGCTTGGCGAAGACGTGCTGCGTGATGTCCTCGGCCTCGTGCTCGTCGTGCACGATGCTGCGCACGTAGCCGTAGATGTTGTGCGAGTAGCGCACGTAGAGGAAGCGGATCGCCTCGCGATCGCCCTCCTTGCCGCGTGCGACGGCCAGAGACACCATCCGGGCGTCCTCCGGCGACTCGTCAAGCGTGGTGCGGGCACGGAAGCCCGCGGTCTCGTGCTGCCTGGGCAGCGGAACTGCGCTCATTGCGGATTGCCCCCCGATTGGTTACGCCGCCCTCGCGACGACGTTCTCGACTGCCTCGTCCGCCTCCGGCGTCAGTGCCGTGGGGACCAGACCGTGCGCATAGGCGAAGCGGCTGGCCTGCGTGCGATTGGCCACTCCGAGCTTGCGATAGATGTTCGACAGGTGGAACTTGACCGTCTGCTCCGTCACGAAGAGCTGACGGGCCAGGCGGCTGTTGGTCGCCCCTGATGCGACCAGCCGCAGCAGCTCGAGCTCGCGCTGCGTGAGTCCAAGCGACTGGTGCGTGGACCCGTTCTCCGGCGCCGTCCTACCGGCGCGGATGCTCGGATCGGCCAGGCAGTGGAAGACGGTGCCGCGCACGATCTCGCGCAGCAGCGTCCCCGCGCTGGTCGGGTCGATGGTCTTGCTCATCACGGCGTGGGCCCCAGCGCACACCGCGTCCTCCAGCCACTCGAGGCCGGTGTTCGGCACGAGCAGCACGACCTTGGCCGCCGGCAGCTCCGAGTGCACCTCGGCGATGCGCTTGACCGCATCGCTCGGCGCCCCGAGGTCGTCGACGATGACCACGTCCGGCAGTGCGTCGGCGAGCACCGCGGTGATCGTCGAATGACCCGCGACGTAGCCGACGAGCGTGAAGCCCGACGTGCCCCGCAGGACGCGCCGAAACGCGTACACGATTCCCGGATGGTTGGCGACGACCAGCACCTTCCGGGCACCGTCCGTCACTCTCTTCAAAGGCTCCACCGACATCCCCACACCCCCGTTCGTTCCGTCGAGGTCATCCTGCGGGAGCAGGGGTGTCGGCCGGCGTGAAATCGCCGCCCTCGGTCAGGGGTGATTCACCGTCCGTACGGGGGAGACGACCAGCCCGCCGCGGGTTACCTCAGCGCCGGGGGCGGGGGAGAGTTCTCACCCACCGCTCGCGTCCGTTTGCGTGCGCATGCGGCGGAGCGGCCGGTCTCCACGAACGCTTCCCGCTCTACGCCGCCAGGGCAGTAAGGAAAGGGAGACGCACGCTTGCGCGAGTCCCGCGCGTGAGGCGGAGCGAAGCGCGCGTGTTTCGACACACCTTCGCGGTCTCGGGAACGAACTCCATGGGATTTC
>NZ_DATMIO010000250.1:0-2258 GCF_035554235.1 Microbacterium sp.
GGGATGACCACGTGCAGGCGGCTGCCGTCGGGCATCGAGGCGTCGACGAACGGCTGACTCAGATCGACGCGCCGACCCGAGGCGTGCAGCATCCGCTCGACGAGGTCGCGGATCGCCGTGTCGGTGAGCGTGAGCGGCGTACGCTCGGCCACTCCCCCGCGCGCGACGAAGATGCGGTCGGGGGCATTGATCCAGAGCTCCTCGACGCTCGGGTCGTCGAGGTAGGCCTGCAGCGGTCCATAGCCCGAGACCGCGGCCAGCACCTCCCGCACGCACCGGGCCTCGTCATCCACCGGCGCCAGCCCGCGCGCGAGCGCATAGTCGTTGTGCCTCTGCACCTCGGCGCGCGCGATCTGGGCCGCACGCTCGGGGCTGCGGGCCGGATCGGCCTGCTCCGCCCGCAGGCGATCGCGCACGCGTTCGGCGACGGTTGCGGCGACAGGACTCACGCGGTCGATCCTGACAAATCCCTGGGTCACGGGTCTGAAGTTATCCACAGGCGTCGTCGCCGGACGACCCGGGGAAGGGTTTCCGTGGCTGAAACCCCGTCGGCATCCGGGGGGCGTCCCCCGCAGGTGATGCTCAGGCCCGTCGGTAGACTTGACCCACCCGCGGGAGTGGTGAAATTGGCAGACACGCAGGATTTAGGTTCCTGTGCCTTCGGGCGTGTGGGTTCAAGTCCCACCTTCCGCACGGCCCGACGGCGCGCCATCATTCGACTGCCGACCGCCGCACCCATATCGACGGGAACCGACACACGTGCACAATATCGCCCTGATCCCCTGGCTCGACCCCGCTGCGATCATCGAGTGGGCCGGCCCCTGGGCCCTGTTCGTGGTCTGCTTCATCGTCTTCGCCGAGACCGGGTTGCTCATCGGCTTCCTGCTGCCGGGCGACACGCTGCTCGTGATCGCCGGCCTGCTCTCGCACTCGACGGCGGTCGCTCCGAACGGCGTCTTCGGTCTCAACGTGTGGTGGGTGGCGCTGCTGATCGGCCTGTCCGCCTTCATCGGCGGCGAAGTCGGCTACTTCATCGGCCATAAGGCCGGCCCCGCGGTCTTCGAGCGCAAGGAATCGGGCCTGTTCAGCGTCAAGAACGTGGAGCGCACGAACGCGTTCTTCGAGCGGTTCGGCGGGCTCACGATCATCCTCGCCCGCTTCGTGCCGATCGTGCGCACCTTCGCACCCGTCGCCGCCGGCGTCGGTCACATGCACAAGGGCAAGTACACGCTCTACAACCTGATCGGCGCCGTACTCTGGGGCTTCGGCCTCACGATGTTCGGCTACGCCATCGGCTACATCCCGTGGGTGCGCGACATCGTCACGGAGTACATCGACGTGATCCTGCTCGTCGCCGTCGGCGGCACGGCCGTCATCACGCTCTGGCACTACTTCAGCGAGCGGCGCAAGGCGAAGAAGGCCGCCGCCGCGGGCGTGGATGTCGTGACCGATGCCGTCGAGGCGCAGCAGCTCGTGCTCGACCCCGAGGTCTTCGAGCACGGCCACCACGGCGATGCCGGGTCGGACTCGCGGCCCCCGGTCTAGGACGAGCGCCGGGTCGGGACGCCCTCCGGTCAGGACGCCGGGCTAGGACGCCTTCGCGGTCTTCTTCTTCGCCGCCGGCTTCGCGGCGGAAGCTGCGGGGGTCTTCGCCGGGGCCTTCTTAGCCGCCGGTTTCTTGGCCGCCGGTTTCTGGGCCGCCGAGCCGGCATCCTTCTTCTCGGATGTCTCCCCGCGCGCCGCGCGCGAACGCTCCACGCTCGCCCGCAGGGCCTCCATGAGATCGATGACCTCTCCGCCGGTCTCTTCGTCTTCGCGGTCGCCGAACGTGGCCGCGGTATCGAGCGCGTCACCCTGCTCGAGCTTCGCGTCGATCAGGGTGCGCAGCTCGGCCTGGTACTCGTCGACGAATTCGTCGGGGGTGAACTCGCTCGAGAAGCTGTCGACGAGGGATGCCGAGAGCTCGAGCTCCTTCGACGAGATCCGGACCGACTCATCCAGGGCGGGGAACGCGGCCTCGCGCACCTCGTCGGCCCACAGGAGCGTCTGCAGCATCAGCACGTCTCCGCGCACGCGGAGGGCCGCGAGGCGGGTCTTCTGACGCAGCGAGAAGCGCACGATGGCCGTGCGGTCGGTCTGCTCCAGCGTCTTACGCAGAAGCACATAGGCCTTGGGAGATGCCGAGTCGGGCTCGAGGTAGTACGCGCGGTCGAACATGATCGGATCGACCTGGTCGCTCGGCACGAACTCGACCACAT
>NZ_DATMIO010000251.1:0-3312 GCF_035554235.1 Microbacterium sp.
ATCGCAGACCGACGCCCGCCTCGGTGTAAGGGAGAGCACCAGCGCCCGTCCCCCCGTCCTGGACCGCCACCGCGCCGATGACGTCCGTGGCGACGGAGGCGCCGTTCTCGATGATGACGTCGGCGATGACATAGGTCATCAGCGGCTCGAGACTCCCTCCGGACGCGAACCACGGGCAACGGTCGGGCTCCTCTCCCTCGCCGGGGACCCTCTCCGCGCGGCCGAGTGTCTCGAGGGCGAGCGCGAAGGAACCGCCGAGCCGATACGGGCCGATTCCTTCTGTAGTGATCAGCAGGGGATCGAGCGACGCTGCCGCGGACGGAGTGGTGGAGATCGTTGGGCTGGGAGAAGCCGCTGTCACGGAAGGTGACGGGGGAAGTGCGCTCGCGTCGGGGTCAGCTGCGGTGCATCCCGTCAGCCCCACGACGACTGCAAATGCCAGTGTGGCGATCCACGGCGCGAACACACGAACTGCGATCATCGAGCAACCTCTCTCGGGCCGTCGGGTAATGACAGACGACCGATCTTGTCACATGCGACGGAGTCCGCGAGGTGTCGTTAGCGAGTTGATATGTCCGTCATGGCACGAACGTGCGCTACATGCGCTCGAGCCCTTCGGCGTCGGCATCCTCCGCCGCCTCGTCGAACTCGCGCGGCTTGACGTAGGGGTCCGCGTCGCCCGCGTACTGGGCCGATGCCGCGAGCCCGGCCACGGCCTCGTCGCGTTCGCGCGCCTCGCGCAGGAGGTCGGCGATGTGGTGGGCGTTCTCGGGGATCGCGTCGGCGATGAACTCGAGCGACGGGGTCAGGCGCACGTTCAGGTGCTTGCCCACCTCGGAGCGCAGCATGCCGGTCGCGGCCTTGAGGGCCTCCGCCGACGACCGGCGCTCCTCCTCCGTGCCGAGCACGGTGTAGAACACCGAGGCGTGCTGCAGATCGCCCGTCACCTTCACCTCGGTGATGGTGACGAATCCGAGCCGCGGGTCGCGGAGCCCTCGTTCGAGCCGCTCCGCCAGGATGACCCGGATGCGGTCGCTCAGGCGCGCCGCCCTGCTGTGATCGACCATGGTCCGTTCCTTTCCACTCCCGCAAGGGGATGTACTGCTCTCGAGGCGAGGAGGCGCACGATGTCGCCGCTGAGGCAATCGGGGTAGGGGCCCCGCTCTTGCCGAAGCGGCGACGTCGTGCGCCGACCCACGGGAAGCAGTGCCTACCCGCGCGGCTTCTCGATCATCTCGGTCGTCTCGATCTCATCACCGATCTGGATGTCGTCGAACTTGCCGAGACCGATACCGGCCTCGAAGTCCGTGCGCACCTCGGTGACGTCGTCCTTGAAGCGGCGCAGCGACTCGATGGCCAGGCCATCGGCGAGCACGACGCCATCGCGGATGACGCGGGCCTTCGCGTTGCGCGTGATGGTTCCGCTGCGCACGATGACACCCGCGATGTTGCCGAACTTGGACGAGCGGAACACCTCGCGGATCTCGGCGACACCCGACTGCACCTCTTCGAACTCCGGCTTGAGCATGCCCTTGAGGGACTGCTCGACGTCGTCGATCGCGTTGTAGATGACCGAGTAGAAGCGGATGTCGACACCCTCGCGAGCGGCGCGCTCGCGCGCCTTCGTGTCGGGGCGCACATTGAAGCCGATGATGATCGCGTTATCGATCGTCGCCAGGTTCACGTCCGATTCGGAGATCGCGCCGACACCGCGGTGGATGATGCGCAGCTGCACCGACTCGTCGACCTCGATCTTGAGGAGCGACTCCTCGAGCGCCTCGACGGCACCCGACACGTCACCCTTGATGATGAGGTTGAGCGATTCGACCTTGCCCTCCTGCAGAGCACGGGTGAAGTCCTCGAGCGAGATGCGCTTGCGGGCCTTGGCCAGCTGGGCGTTGCGCTCGGCCGCTTCACGCTTCTCGGCGATCTGACGGGCGAGGCGGTCCTCCTGCGTGACGATGAACGTGTCACCGGCGCGGGGCACCGAGTTCAGACCCTGCACCTGCACGGGCCGGGAGGGCCACGCCTCGAGCACGGGCTCGCCGTTCTCGTCGGCCATGGCGCGCACGCGGCCGAACGCCGTGCCGGCGACGATCGCGTCACCGACGCGCAGCGTTCCGGACTGGATGAGCACCGTGGCGACCGAACCGCGGCCCTTGTCGAGCTTCGCTTCGATGGCCACACCGCGAGCCGCCTTGTTCGGGTTCGCCGTCAGGTCGAGGCCGGCGTCGGCGGTGAGCAGAACAGCGTCGAGCAGACCCTGGATGTTCGTGCCCGCCCGGGCCGAGACATCCACGAAGATGACGTCGCCGCCGTACTCCTCCGCCACGAGGCCGTACTCGGTGAGCTGCTGGCGCACCTTGGCCGGGTTGGCCTCGGGCTTGTCGATCTTGTTCACCGCGACGACGATCGGCACACCGGCTGCCTGGGCGTGGTTGAGCGCCTCGACCGTCTGCGGCATGATGCCGTCGTCGGCCGCGACCACGAGGATCGCGAGGTCGGTCACCTGCGCACCACGGGCGCGCATGGCGGTGAACGCCTCGTGGCCCGGGGTGTCGATGAAGGTGATGGCGCGCTCGATGCCCTCGTGCTCGGTCCACACCTGGTACGCACCGATGTGCTGGGTGATGCCACCGGCCTCACCGGCGACGACGTTCGCGTTGCGGATCGCGTCGAGCAGGCGCGTCTTACCGTGGTCGACGTGACCCATGACCGTGACGACCGGAGGACGGATCTCGAGGTCTTCCTCGTCTTCTGCCTCGAGCTCGGCGTCGAGGTCGAGACCGAAGCTCTCGAGGAGCTCCTTGTCCTCGTCCTCGGGCGAGACCATCTGGATCTTGTAGCCGAGCTCGGCGCCGAGCACCTCGAAGGTGGCTTCGTCGAGCGACTCGGTCGCGGTCGCCATCTCACCCAGGTTGAACAGGATGGTGACGAGCGTGCCGGGCTGCACGGTGTAGCCCGTGATGTTCTCGATCTTGTCCGCGAAGTCGGAGATCGACGCGCCACGGCGCATGCGGATGATCTCGCCGTTGCCCTTCGTGACGTTGACGCCGCCTACGACCGGGGCATCCCGCATCTCGAATTCCTGGCGCTTCGCCCTGCGCGACTTGCGCTGCTTGGACTTGCCGCCACCCTTGCCGAAGGCGCCCGCGGTGCCACCGCCGGGACCACGGCCGCGACCGCCCCCACCGGCCGGGCGACCGGCGAAACCGCCGGCGGGAGCTCCACCGGGGCCGCCGGGACGCTGGAAGCCACCGCCCGCGGGACGACCCGGACCGCCGGGACGCTGCTGGAACGGGGCGCCGCCGG
>NZ_DATMIO010000252.1:0-4516 GCF_035554235.1 Microbacterium sp.
GGGACGGTAACGTGTTCTCTTGTGCACGTACTCAGCGTCAGCTCCCTCAAGGGAGGCGTCGGAAAGACGACGGTGACTCTGGGCCTCGCATCAGCGGCTTTCGCCCGCGGGGTCCGGACGCTCGTCGTCGACCTCGACCCCCAATCCGATGTCTCCACCGGCATGGATATCCAGGTCGCCGGTCGCCTCAACGTGGCCGATGTGCTGGCCAACCCCAAGGACAAGGTGGTCAGGCAGGCCATCACGTCGAGCGGCTGGGCGAAGGTGCACCCCGGGACGATCGACGTCATGATCGGGAGCCCGTCGGCCATCAACTTCGACGGCCCTCATCCGAGCGTCCGCGATGTGTGGAAGCTCGAGGAGGCGCTCGCGACCGTCGAGGCCGACTACGACCTCGTGCTGATCGACTGCGCGCCCTCCCTGAACGCGCTGACGCGCACGGCGTGGGCCGCGAGCGACCGCGTGATCGTCGTGACCGAACCCGGGCTGTTCTCGGTCGCCGCCGCCGACCGCGCGCTGCGCGCGATCGAGGAGATCCGCCGTGGCCTCTCCCCTCGCCTGCAGCCGCTCGGTGTCGTCGTGAACCGCGTGCGCCCCCAGTCGATCGAGCATCAGTTCCGCATCAAGGAACTGCGTGACATGTTCGGGCCGCTCGTGCTCTCCCCGCAGCTTCCCGAGCGCACGTCGCTCCAGCAGGCGCAGGGCGCGGCGAAGCCGCTGCACATCTGGCCCGGGGACTCCGCGCAGGAGCTCGCGGCCGATTTCGACGCCCTCCTCGACCGCGTCATGCGCACAGGACGCATTCCCGTGCCGTCCGAGGTCGGCGGCCGCACCGGCCCGTAGCCGTTCCATGCCTCGAGCCGAGCGCCTGGGCGCCCTGCGCAGCGGGACGAAGGGCTACGCCGTGCGCGCCGCGCGACGTGCGGACAGCTCGTCGACGGTCTCGGGCACCTGCGCGTCGAAGTCGACGAGCGTCGACTCGACCTCGCGGAGCACCTTGCCGACGGCGATGCCGAAGACGCCCTGGCCGCGGCTGACGAGGTCGATGACCTCGTCGTTCGAGGTGCAGAGGTAGACCGAGGCCCCATCGCTCATGAGCGTGGTGCCGGCGAGATCGCGGATGCCCGCGGCCCGCAGCTGATCGACCGCGGTGCGGATCTGCTGCAGCGAGATGCCGGTGTCGAGCAGGCGCTTGACGAGCTTCAGCACGAGGATGTCGCGGAAGCCGTACAGCCGCTTCGAGCCGGAGCCCTTCGCCCCGCGCACGGTGGGTTCGACGAGCTCGGTGCGTGCCCAGTAGTCGAGCTGGCGGTAGGTGATACCGGCCGCGCGCGCCGCCACCGCTCCGCCATAGCCGACTTCGTCGTCCATGTCGGGGAGGCCGTCGGTGAAGAGAAGATCGGCCGCGAACTGCGGTTCGCCGCTCAATTCGCCAGCATTCATGCTCGCGTCCTCCTCACAGGGTCGGGATACTTCCACGCTAGATGAGGGGCATCCTCCGGGCAACGACATCCGCCACTCGGCGTTCGGCGTGTCGCGGCGAACGCGGAGAATCGACGCGTTCCGCCGAGAGCCCCGACGTCCCCTACGACACGATACGCCCGAGGGCGTTCTTCACGAAGATCGCGCGCACATCGTCGAGGCGATTCGCGAGTTCGGGCGCCAGCTCGCTGGCCTTGGCCCGGGAACCGGCATCGGTGCGTCGCAGCAGCGCCGAGAGTGCGGACTCGATGAGGGCCACCTCGCGCTCAGCGCTCTGCCGCATGCCGCGCAGGTGCCGGGGCTCGATGCCGTGCCGGTCCAGAGCCACGAGCGCGCGGACCAGCGAGACCGCCTGCTCGTCGTACGTGTCGGCCGCCGTGAGCACGCCGGTGCTGATGGCGTCGTTCAGGAGCTGCGGGGCCGCTCCGGATGCCGCGAGCAGATCCTCCCGGCGGTACCGGCGGGCGGCGGGCACGATCGAGGGCGGCGTGAGGGCGGTCGGCGTGACCGGGTCGCGGCCCGCGTCGATGTCGGCGAGGTAGTCGCGGATCACGCTGAGCGGGAGGTAGTGATCGCGCTGAAGGGTGAGCGCGAGGCGCAGCCGATCCAGATCGGCGAGCGAGAACTTGCGGTAGCCCGAGTCGGTGCGCGAGGGGCTGATGATTCCCTGCACTTCGAGGAATCGCAGCTTGGATGTCGTCAGCTGCGGAAACTCGGGGGTCAGTCGAGCGAGCACTTGACCGATGCTGAGAAGCCCCGCGGACGTTGACCGTGCGCGGGCGGAGGCGGCCGGCATCAGCCGTCCGCGGCCTGGGCCTGAGCCTGGTCTGCGGGCGAGGAGAAGAAATTGAGGCGGAACTTGCCGATGCGCACTTCGGCGCCGTTCGTCAGCACGCCCCGGTCGGCGCGTTCGCCGTTCAGGTAGGTGCCGTTCAGCGAACGCTGATCGATGATCTCGAAGGTGTCGCCCACTCGCGTGATCTCGGCGTGACGGCGGGACACGGTGACGTCGTCGAAGAAGATGTCGGCTTCAGGATGCCGGCCCACGGTCGTCACGTCGGTGTCGAGCAGGTAGCGGGCGCCGGCCGTGGGGCCGGAGCGCACCAGCAGAAGCGCGGCGTGCGACGGCAGCGCGGAGATGGCCTCGATCTCGGTCGTGGTCAGTTCGCTGCCGAACGGTACGAAGGACAGATCGGAGTCGTGGCCGAACGTCTGGGTGGTGTCGCTCGACCGCGACCCCGGCGCTCCGGGGACGTCGGACTCGCGCCGAATGTCCCTCGACTCGGGACGGTACTCCGCATCAGACACGCTCAGCCTCCTTCGCAGCCAGCCTAGCCGATCGTGTCCGGGCGGACACCCGGCGCTTCCCATGAAATCGACCGGCGCCGCAATGTTTCGTCCTGTGTCACCCGAGGTGATTCGAGGGAAGATTCCCCATACTGTGGCGGAACTCGACGCTACCGCGAAAGGACCCTCCCGTGTCTAGCCCTCTCCGCCCGATTCCCGCCCTCCAGGTGCGTGAGCGTGTGGCATGCATGTGCGAGCACGGCGGAGACTGCACGGCGTTCGCACCGGGTCACGGCATCCACCTGATCCAGGCGCGCCTCGCCTCGGCGACGCCCGCCGAGTGGGTGGATGCGATCGTCGAGCGCGTGCACGCCGAGGCCGGGGTCATCCACCTGCGCACGCTCGACGGCGACGCGGTCGCCCTCTGGAACGCCGCGGGCGCCGGCCACGTGGTGTTCGAGGGCGCGCCGGTCTCGCTGCACGAGCGCTACCACGTGCTCGCTGTGGGGACGGCCCGCTTCAACGTGCTGCGCGGCTGACCCCTCACGCCATAGCGCTCATCGCGTTCTTCATGGCCATGCAGGCGTCCATGCAGGCCTGGCAGGCCTGAGCGCACATGCGGCACACGTCGCTCATGTCGGCGTGCGTCATGCACTCGTCCATGCATGCCTTGCACATCGCCATGCACGCGTCGAGCATCGCCATCATGCTCGTGGTGTCCATGCCCATCGGACGCATCATGGCGCGCATCATCGTGTTGCACATGTCGGCGCAGTTCATGCACATGGCCGAGCACGACATCATCGAGCCGTCCATCTGCTGCGCGGAGCACACCGTACACGCCTGCTCGCAGGCCGAGCAGGCGTCCATACACGCCTGCATCATGGCCATGTCCATGTTCTCCATACCGGCCATCGGCATCATGCCCTTCGACATCATGCCCATCATCATCGAGTCCACGTCACACTCCTCGCTCATGTGCGGGACGGGGGCCCCGCTCTGAACCGCAGATTACTCCCGGAAGGTTCCGGCGTCAGCCCCTCCCGAGGATGCTCAGCATCAATTCACACGGGCGTCATATCTCTCCGTGCGCGGGGCACGGCCCCCCGGAGCCGCCGGTAGGCTCGAACGGATGTCTGCAGACACCCGAACCCCCTCGCGCCGGCCGCTTCACGGCATCCTGTTCCTGCTCGTCACGGGGCTGATCGCGTTCGCGGCGCCGCTCGCCGCCGCGACGCCGGCGTTCGCCCATGACGAGCTGCTCTCGAGCGATCCGGCCGCCGACGCGGTGCTCGCCGAAGCGCCGGGCCAGGTCACGCTCACCTTCAGCGCCGACCTCATCACCGGCGAGGGGGCGACCGAAGTGCAGGTTCTGGATGCCGCGGGCACGGCGGTCGGCGACGGCGACGCGGTGACCGAGGGCACGAGCGTGACCCAGCCGCTCGCGGCCGACCTCGGGAACGGCGCCTACCGCGTGCTGTGGAAGGTCGTCTCGAGCGACGGACACCCCACATCCGGGGAGTTCGCGTTCACCGTCGATGCCCCCGTCGCGACGCCGAGCGCGTCGCAGTCCGAGACGACCGAGCCGTCGGCGGAGCCCACCGCCGCGGTTCCGTCGGCGAGCGAGGCCCCATCGGCCGAAAGCGTCGGGACCTCGTCCGCCGTGCCGTGGGTGATCGCCGGGATCATCGCCGCGGCCGTGGTGGTCGCCGTCGTGTACCTGCTGGCCGCGCGGGCCCGCCGGCAG
>NZ_DATMIO010000253.1:0-3739 GCF_035554235.1 Microbacterium sp.
AACACGTCGTAGCCGAGAATCGTCGAGATGAACGGCATCACGAACGCGTTCTTGGTCGCCTCCTCGGTGCCGATCGCCTTGGCCTGGTTTCTCACTTTTGTCGCCAGCGACGCGAGACGGTCCGCAAACTCCATCGTTTCCCCAATTGCTCGTTCAAGTGCTCGAATAGTCCCGAGCGTATAGGAGTACATCCACACCACTACGTTCCGCCGCCGGTGCGTGTCGTCCACGACCACTAACCTGACAGTCGGAATCGCTCCAATCCCACCAGCGCATCTCCGGCGAGTTGAATCCGCCCAGCGCGCCGTCGCAAGCCCATCGTCGTGCGCCACTCTCCCGATACGCGGAGGTAAGGCCCCGATGGATTGTTGTCGTCGTAAGCGTCGCGTCCGCGAAAATGCCCACTCAAGACTTGATGTAGCAGGAGAGAGATTCGAACTCTCGACCTCACGATTATGAGTCGTGCGCTCTCACCAACTGAGCTACCCTGCCGCGAAGCATCCGATCAAGGATGTCACGAGCCCCGAGTCAGGATTGAACTGACGACCCCTTCCTTACCATGGAAGTGCTCTACCACTGAGCTATCGGGGCGCACCCGTACGCGGGCAACCACAAGAGAATACCACCGGCGGGCGGTGCTCAAGAAACCGAGGTCGGTGTCATCAACCGCCGGCGTGTTCGCGCAGCCAGGGGAGCGGATCGATGGTCGTCGTGCCGTTGACCAGCAGCTCGAAGTGCAGGTGTGCGCCGTAGGAGCGCCCGGTGTTTCCGGTCTTGCCGATGATGGTGCCGACGGTGACGTGCTCGCCCTCGGTGACCTGCAGCGACCCGTACTGCATGTGCGCATAGTGGCTCGTGATGAGCTGGCCGTCGATGATGTGGTCGATGTAGACCGTCACACCATAGGCGCCGCCCGACTCCGTCGCGATGCGGACCGTGCCATCGGCGATCGCCTGGATGGGGGCGCCCGCGCCGGGAATGAAGTCGAGACCCTCGTGCATCCGGCCCCAGCGCATGCCGTAGCCGCTGCTGAGTCCGACGCCGACGGCGAACGGCCACTGGATCGGGGCGTTCTGGTCGTTCGTGAACACCGACGACGAGTAGTTGATGCCCGTCTCTGCCGCGATCTGCGCCATCGAGACGGTGGAATAGCCTTCGGTGCGCTCGAGGGCGGCGTTCGTCACATCGGACGGTGCGACGTAGGCCTGGATCTCTTCGGGTTCCGCGTCATCGGCGGCGTTGCCGGGTGCCGCGATCGACACGGTGCCGTCGGTGGAGACGGTACTGGCCGCGGCGACGGCCTCGGCGGGCGTGGTCATGCCCACCGTGAGCAGCCCGACGAGGCCCATGACTCCCACCGAGAAGGAGGCGGTCGCGACGCGACGGAACGACGAGCCGGCGGAGCGGCGAGGCGAGGCGACGACGGTGGATGCCGCGGGCGACACGGCCGGGGCGGCCACCTCTTCGACGGGCGTGACGATGGGCGTCTCGCCCGTGAAGCTGAACAGCTTGGCCGCCTCGGCGAATTCGTCGAACGCGGACGCCGCGTCGTCGCCCGCCTCGAACGGCGCCGCGCCATCGAACTCGCGGTCGGCGGCGAGGAGGGTTTCGGGCTCGAGGAAGATCTCGGGCTCGTCGATCACGACGGACGGCGGAACGACGTCGGGCTCGCGGAGCTCGAAGTCGTCGCTGGCGGCCTCGCGGACGGGTTCGACGGCGGGAGCGGGCGAAGTCGTGGCCAGCTGCGCTCGCATGCGTCGCCGAGTGACCGGCTCGGCCCGCGCGGTTTCGGGTGCGCCGTCGGCCGCGGGTGCGATCTGCGCGACGGGCTCGGCAGCGGGCGCGATCGGCGCGACGGCCTCGGCCGCGGGTGACGGCACCGCCGGACGGCCCCACACGACGGCGGGCAGCGCCGCGGTGGCGCCGGCGGAACGCCTGCGGAGCTCTGAACGCGATGTTGCGTCGACACCGACCGGAGTGACGGGGGGCATCACTCGATCGCGGGTCGAGCGCCGCGTGTGGGCGGGCTCGGCCATAGGTGTGTCAAGGGGCAACGCGCAGGGGGCTCTCGTGTCTTGCCGCTCGGGAAACGGCCGTCGGGCTTCGGGGGAATGCAACCTCACCGCTCGGGACGACAAGGTAACGTTTTGATAAACACTATAACGCGGCACCTGGGAATGCCATGTACACGTCCCGGGCGCTCCGACTCATTATCTTATGAAATCGCCGCCGACTCGCACATCGAAACGCGGTCCCCGGGATCGACAGCCTCCAGCACTACTCCTCGATGATCCGCTCGATCGCCCGGTACACGGCATCCCCCGCGGCGATCGTCATCGCGCGCCCGGCCGGCGCCCCCCGGTAGCCTCCCACCCGGCCACCCGCCTCGGTGACCAGCAGCGCCCCCGCGGCATGGTCCCAGGGGTGCAGTCCCCGCTCGAAATAGCCGTCAAGTCGACCCGCCGCGACGTAGGCGAGGTCGAGGGAGGCCGCGCCGATGCGCCGCAGATCGCGCGCGAGCGGCATCACTCGGCGGACGCGGGCGAGGTCGCCGTCGTGGGTCGCAGGGTCGTAGCCGAAGCCGGTGGCGAGCAGGGCACCGGCGGGCGCCTCGTCGTTCACATGCAAGCGCTCCTCGCCCAGCCAGGCGCCATGCCCTACCGCCGCGGTGAACAGCTCGCCCATCGCGGGCGCGAACACGACTCCGGCGAGTGCCCGCCACGACGCGGGATCGGGCACGCCCTCGACCGCCGCGATGCTCACCGCATACGACGGGATGCCGTAGGCGTAGTTGACGGTGCCGTCGATGGGGTCCACGACCCAGGTGATGCCCGACACCCCCTCTTCGGCGCCCGACTCCTCCCCAGGAACCCGTCGTCGGGCCGCTCCTCGGCCAGGCGCGCGCGAATGAGCGTCTCGACCTCTCGATCGGCCTCGGTCACGATGTCGGCGATCGCCGACTTGGTAGCCGCGATCGATACGCCTTCGACACGGCGGCGGCGGGCCAGCTCTCCCGCCTCACGCGCGATGTCGGCGGCCAGCTTCTGCAGATCGAGTGGGCGAGTCATTGCTCCACGCTAGACGGGTACCGTGAACGCATGGTTTCCCCCGCCGCCGGTTTCACGCACGACGTCGTCATCGTCGGGGGCGGCCACAACGCTCTGGTCGCGGCCGCCTATCTCGCGGGCGCGGGCAAGTCGGTGATCGTGCTGGAACGCCTCGACCATGTGGGCGGGGCGGCCGTCTCCGCGCGGCCATGGGCAGGGGTCGACGCGAACCTGTCTCGCTACTCGTACCTCGTCAGCCTCCTGCCGCGGCGGATCATCGACGACCTCGGACTCCGCATCGCGCTGCGCCGCCGACGGTACTCGTCCTATACGCCGGATCCGGCAGACCCGGCGCGCGGCATCCTCGTCGATACTCACGATGCCGCGGCGACCGCCCGGTCGTTCGCCCGTGTCACCGGAGACGCCGCCGAGGCCGAACGCTTCGGAGCGTTCTACGACCGCATCGCCCCGCTGGCGCGCGCGCTGTTCCCGACGCTCACCGAGCCGTTGCTCACGACCTCCGAGGCGCGCGCCCGCGTCGGCGACGACGAGCTGTGGGATGCGATCATCGAGCGCCCCCTCGGCGCGACGATCCGCAACGCCGTGGAGTCCGACATCGCCCGCGGAATCGTGCTGACCGACGGACTCATCGGGACGTTCGCGAGCGCCGACGAGCCGAGCCTGCGCCAGAA
>NZ_DATMIO010000254.1:0-4746 GCF_035554235.1 Microbacterium sp.
CGTCGCATCACAGCAGGCGGTGCTGTTCTACGTGTACGCGCACGAACTGGAAGAGCTGCACGAGCAATTGGCGCAAGCAGGATGCGAGCCGGGCCCAATCGCACCGGGAGCGCCAGGGCCTGACCGCCAGTTCCGCATCGATGACCCAGACGGCTACTGCGTCATGGTCACCGACGCCGCCGCGATCGCCCCGCCCGCGGGGCGCGCCTAGCGTCGTGGGCCGAGGCCCGGGTCGGTGATGCTCCCGCCGCGGCGGCGGCGGATCAGGTAGACGATCAGCGTCGCGCCGGCGACCGAGACGACGATCCCGCCGGCGTTGCGCCCGCCGGTGATCGCCAGCATCACCAGGCCGCCGAGGAACGAGCCGGCGAGGCCGATGAGGATCGTCATGCCGATCCCCATCGGGTCGGGGCCGGGGAGCGCCAGCCGCGCGAGCGCCCCGACGATCAACCCGCTGAAGGCCAGGACGACGAGGTAGACGAGAACACTCATGTCCCGACGGTATACCTCGTCCGGCCCTCAGCGGGTGAAGTCGACGCGCCTTACGCCTTGGCGGGCTCCGCGCTCGGCTCGTGGCTGACCTTGGGCAGCCAGTGCAGGCCCTTGGGCAGGTACCAGTTCCACTTGCCCAGGAGCTTCATCGTCGCCGGCAGCAGCACGCCGCGGACGATGGTGGCATCGAGGAAGATCGCCACGGCCAGCCCGACGCCGAGCTGCTTCATGTCGAGCGTGCTGAGCGTCGCGAAGATCGCGAACACCGCGACCATCACGATCGCTGCGCTCGTCACCGTGCCGGCCGTGGCCCTGATGCCGTGGGCCACCGCATCCTCGGTCTTCATGCCGCGATCGAAGGCCTCACGGATCCGGCTGAGGATGAACACGTGGTAGTCCATCGACAGCCCGAAGAGGACGACGAACAGGAACAGCGGGAGCCAGCTGACGATGCCGCCGTTGGACTGGAAGTCCAGCAGGCCCTCGAGGTGGCCGTCCTGGAAGACCCAGGTGAGCACCCCGTAGGCGGCGCCGACCGACAGCAGGTTCAGGGCGATCGCCGTGATCGGGATGACGATCGAACGGAACGTCACCAGCAGCAGCAGGAACGCCAACGACAGGACGAAGGCGAACACGATCGGCGCGTTGGACTTCATCAGGTCGTTGAAGTCGTGCGTGCCCGCGGCCATGCCGGTCACGTATGCGTGCTGCACCCCGGACGCCGAGCCGACCGTCGCGTCGACGATGCCCCCGCCGCGCAGAGCGGCGAGCGCGTCCTCGGACGCCTTGTCGGTGCCGTCGCCCTTCATCGGGATGTCGATGGTCGCCACCCGCTTGTCGGGGCTCACCGTGACGTCGAGCGGTCCGTTCATCTTGCCCGTCGCGAACGCGCGCTCGCCCAGCTGCTTCGTGGCGGCGGCGATCTGCGGGGTGGTGACGTCATCGGCCTGCACGACGACGACCGCCGGGATCTGCCCACCGGGGAAGGCGGCCTGCATGCGGTCGTAGACCTTCATGACCTCGAGCTTGCGCGGGAGGTCGTCGGTGCCGGTCAGCACCGTGTGCATGCCGAAGACCGGCAGGGCGAGGACGACGAGCACACCCGCCGAGGTGACCGCCGCGAGCACGGGCCGGCGCAGCGCCTTGTCGAGCACCCAGCTCCACACGCCGCCCTCGCCGCCGCGGTTCATCCGCCGGTGCAGGAACGGCACGCGGCCCTTGTCGATCCGGTCGCCGAGCCACGCCAGCACGGCCGGGACGACCGTCACCGAGCCGATCATCGCGATCGCGACGACCATGATCGTGCCGACGGCGATCGCGGTGAACGTGTTGTCGCCGGCGAAGAACATGCCGGCCATCGCGACGATCACCGTGATGCCGGAGACCAGGATGGCGCGGCCCGACGTCGCAGCCGCCGTGTGGACGGCTTCGAGCTTGCCGGCCCCGCGGCGCTTCTCCTCACGCTCCCGGCGCAGGTAGAACAGCGTGTAGTCGACGCCGACCGCCAAGCCGATGAGCAGCACCACCGAGCTGACCGTGTCGTCCATCGGGATGAAGTGGCTCGGGATCGCGACGAGCCCGAGCGTCGCCATCACCGCGCTCAACCCCAGCAGCAGCGGCACGCCGGCCGCCACGAGCGCACCGAACGCAACGACGAGGATCAGCAGGGTGATCGGCAGAGACAGCATCTCCGCCTTCTTGAAGTCGTCGCTGAAGGCCTTCTCGATCGCCTTGTTGGCGCTCGCGTCGCCGAACTGACCGACGAACACGGCCTGATTGGCGGCCTTCGCATGATCAACGGACGCGACGATCGGGTCGATCAGGTTCGCCGTCTGGTCGTCGTCGCCCTTGATCTTGAACTGGACGAGCACCGACCGCCCGTCCTCGGAGATCTGTCCCTCGTTGCCCTTGGCGTAGGGCGGCTGGACCTCGGTCACGCCCCGCTTGTCGTCCACGGCGGCCATCACGTCGGCGACCGCCTTGCGGACGGCTGGGTCGGTCGCCTTGCCGCCCGTGGGCGCTTGAACGAGGACGTTCTCCTCGGCCTCCTTGGGGAAGTGGTCGTCGATGATCCGCTCGGCGCGGCCCGAGTCGCCGGCGCCGGAGTCCTATGACGTGTCCTTCATTCCAACGACGTTGCCGATGACGACGGCGATGAGGACGAAGGCCAGCCAGCCCCAGATCGCCTTCTTGCGGTTCTTCGCGCTCCAGCGTCCGGCGCGCGCCGCGAACGAGTTCGAGTGCATGCGAGAAGGGTGGTCGCGTGGCCCGAACTGCGCCATCCGGCGGACCGGCGTCTTGAAGGTGGGGGTAGCCCCACTGGGCGCGTGATGAACCGCCGGTAGCCTGGACTCGTACCGCGAGCCGAGATGTCCCTCACCTCCGTCGAAGCTCTCACGCAGGTCCGTGCGCGCACTCTCGCGCTGGTCGCGCACCTCGACGACGCCGATCTCGAGCGCCAGGTCGACCCGTTGATGAGCCCGCTCGTCTGGGACCTGGCCCACATCGCCGCCTACGAGGATCTCTGGCTCGTGCACCGCTACGCCGGCGAGGCGCTGCTGCACCCCGACCTGGCCGCGCGCTACGACGCCTTCGAGACCCCGCGCTCCGTGCGCGGGGAGATCGAGCTGCTCGACGCTCCGGGCGCGCGCGAGTACCTGCGCGACGTGCGCGACCGCACGCTGCAGGCGATCAACGGCCGCGGTCCCGATGGCGTCCTGCACGAGATGGTCGCGCGCCACGAGCTGCAGCACACCGAGACGATGCGCCAGGCCATGCGCCTGGGCGGGCTGCTCGCGCCCGGCGAGCCGCACCTCGACCCGCTCACCGGCCCCGACGGCTGGCTCGACGTTCCCGCCGGCGCCTTCGCGATGGGCGCGCCCGACGGGGCGTTCTCCTACGACAACGAGCGTCCGCGCCACGACGTCGAGGTCGGCGCCTTCCGCATCGCGCGCCGGCCGGTGACCAACGGAACGTGGCTGTCCTTCACCGAGGGCGGCGGCTACCAGCGCCGCGAGTGGTGGAGCGACGAGGGCTGGGCGTGGAAGGAGGACTACGACATCACGCACTGTCCAGATGCAGAGGCGGGGCACCCGGACGCACCGGTGTGCCACGTCTCCTGGTTCGAGGCCGACGCCTTCGCCCGATGGAGCGGAGGGCGCCTCCCCACCGAGGCCGAGTGGGAGAGGGCGGCGACCTGGAGTCAGGGGACGGATCCCCTCCAAGCGGTTGGGCAGGTGTGGGAGTGGACGTCGAGCTGGTTCGGCGGCTACCCCGGCTTCGTCGCGCATCCGTACCGCGAGTACTCCGAGGTCTTCTTCGGCCGCAGCTACCGCGTGCTGCGCGGCGGCTCGTGGGCCACCGACTCGCGACTCGCGACGACGACCTTCCGCAACTGGGACCTCCCCCAGCGCCGCCAGATCTTCGCCGGCGTGCGCCTGGCTGCCGACCCCGAGGTGAACTAATGCAGGCACTGCTGAACACCGAGGCCATCCTGGTCGAGTCCTACGTCGGCCCGGGCGAGGAGCGGGCGCTCGCCGACGACGTGCTCGACGGGCTGACGCGGCCCTTCAAGGAGCTGCCGCCCAAGCACTTCTACGACGCCGCCGGCGCCGAGCTCTTCGACCGCATCTGCGAGCTGCCCGAGTACTACCCGACGCGGGCCGAGCGGGCGATCCTCGAGCGGCGCAGCGCCGACATCGTGGCGGCGACGGGCGCCGCCGAGCTCGTCGAGCTCGGATCGGGCACCGCGGCCAAGACGCGCCTGCTGCTGGCCGCGATGGCCGAGGCCGGGACGCTGCGCCGCTACGTGCCCGTCGACGTCACCGAGGCGATGGTGCTCGACTGCGCCGACGCGCTCGTCGACGAGTTCCCCGGCCTGCGCGTGCACGGGATCGTCGGCGACTTCGAGCGCCATCTGAACCACGTGCCGCCGCCCGACGGCCCGCGCGTGCTCGCCTTCCTCGGCGGCACGATCGGCAACTTCACCCCTGGCTCGCGCCGGCGCTTCCTGCGCGGCCTCGCCAAGCTGCTGCGCCCCGGCGTCGACCACCTGCTGCTCGGCACCGATCTGGTCAAGGACCCCGCGACCATCGAGGCCGCCTACGACGACTCGGCCGGCGTGACCGCCGAGTTCAACCGCAACGTCCTGCGGGTGATCAACCGCGAGCTCGACGCCGACTTCGACGTCGACGCCTTCGAGCACGTCGCGTTCTTCGATCGCGAGCGCGAGTGGATCGAGATGCGCCTGCGCGC
>NZ_DATMIO010000255.1:0-51520 GCF_035554235.1 Microbacterium sp.
TGGTCGAGGATGTCGCCCGTACGGTGCATTTCGCGCGGGAGGCGGGTCCGTTGATCCCGATCCCGCAGGACGCGATAGACGCGCTCTATGACCGGTACCAGAACGTCTACGGACAAACCACCGACGACCGCCGCACGAACCACAAGCAGGGCGCCATCCGATGACCCGCCCGAGCGAGTCCACGCACTTCCCGCGGGAACCCCGCGGGAACCAGGCCTACTGACGGCTCCCCACGGGATCTCGCCGACCAGGCCACAACCGAACATCGCTACCAAGACGACGATGTCCGTAACACGAAAGGAATCACAGTGAAAGCCAAGAAGACACTGCTCGCGGTCGTTGCCGCGGGTGCGCTGTTCCTGTCCGCCTGCTCCGGCGGCGGCTCCGGCGGAGGCGACGGTGGCGAGGGCGGCGGAGACGGCGGCCTCATCGGCGTCGCCATGCCGACCAAGAGCTCGGAGCGCTGGATCCAGGACGGCGACGCCGTCAAGGCGGCGCTCGAGGAGCAGGGCTACACCGTCGACCTGCTGTATGCAGAGGACGACATCCCCACCCAGGTCTCGCAGGTCGAGAACATGATCACGAAGGGCGCCGAGGCGCTCATCATCGCGGCGATCGACGGCACCACGCTCTCGCAGGTGCTCGAGGATGCGGCTGCCGCCGACATCCCCGTCATCGCCTACGACCGCCTGATCCGGGACTCGGAGAACGTCGACTACTACGCGTCGTTCGACAACTTCCTCGTCGGTCAGCAGCAGGCGTGGTCGGTGCTCAACGGCCTCGGACTGACCGAGCTCGACGGAACGCCCATCGAGGGTGCTCCCGCGGGTCCGTTCAACATCGAGCTCTTCGCCGGTTCGCTCGACGACAACAACGCGTTCTTCTTCTTCAACGGCGCCATGGACGTGCTTCAGCCGCTGATCGATGACGGAACGCTCGTGGTCAAGTCGGGTCAGACCGAGATCGAGCAGGTCGCCACGCTCCGCTGGGACGGTGAGACCGCACAGAGCCGCTTGGAGGACATCCTGACCGCCAACTACTCGGACGGCACCACGGTCAACGCGGTGCTCTCGCCCTACGACGGCATCTCGCGCGGCATCATCTCCGCGCTCACCGACGCCGGCTACAGCGTCGGCGAAGGCTGGCCGGTCATCTCGGGTCAGGACGCCGAGATCGACTCGGTGAAGGCGATCAACACCGGCGAGCAGTACGCCACCATCTTCAAGGACACGCGTCAGCTCGCCCAGGTTGCCGTGGACATGGCGGTCGCACTGCTGAACGGCGAGGAGCCCGAGGTCAACAACACGAAGGACTACGACAACGGCGTGAAGGTCGTCCCGTCGTTCCTGCTCGACCCGGTGATCGTCGTCAAGGACAACATCACCGAGCAGCTGGTCGACACCGGCTACTGGACGCAGGAAGAGATCGACGGCTGAACACCGTCCGTCATCGATGAGGGCTAGGCAGCGGTGACGCCGCGTGTCGCGGTCGTGCAGGGAGTACGCTCCACCCACGACCGCGATACGCGGCGGATCCGCCGCTCGTCCTCGTCCCCGCACTGAAGCAGGAGGCACTATGACCGAGCACATCCTCGAGATGCGCGGCATCACCAAGACGTTCCCCGGCGTCAAGGCACTCTCGAACGTGAGCTTGGGAGTGGACCGGGGCGAGGTCCATGCGATCTGCGGTGAGAACGGCGCCGGAAAGTCCACGCTCATGAAGGTGCTCTCCGGGGTGTACCCCCACGGCACCTACGAAGGGGACATCCTCTTCGAGAACGAGATCGTCGAGTTCCGCAACCTCACCGACAGCGAGGCGAAGGGCATCGTGATCATCCATCAGGAGCTGGCGCTCAGCCCGCACCTGTCGATCGCCGAGAACATCTTCCTCAACAACGAGTTGAAGGGCCGCGGTGGCCTGATCGACTGGAACAAGACGAACTTCGAGGCCGGCAAGCTCCTCGCCCGCGTCGGTCTGCGGGAGAACCCCACGACCAAGATCCAGAACATCGGCGTGGGCAAGCAGCAGCTCGTCGAGATCGCGAAGGCGCTGTCGAAGCGAGTGAAGCTGCTGATCCTCGATGAGCCGACGGCGGCGCTCAACGATGAGGACTCCGATCACCTGCTCGATCTGATCCTGCACCTCAAGGGGCAGGGCATCACGTCGATCATCATCAGCCACAAGCTCAACGAGATCAAGAAGGTCGCAGACTCCGTCACGGTCATCCGCGACGGCAAGACCATCGAGACGATCGCGAAGGCGGAGGTCACCGAAGACCGGATCATCCGCGACATGGTGGGTCGCGATCTCGAGCACCGCTACCCCGACCACACCCCCGACATCGGGGAGGAGCTGCTGCGCGTCGAGGACTGGACCGCGTATCACCCGCAGGATTCCACGCGGGTCATGGTGGACAACGTGTCGATCAACGTCAGGGCGGGGGAGATCGTCGGCATCGCCGGGCTCATGGGCGCAGGGCGCACCGAGTTCGCGATGAGCCTGTTCGGGCGAAGCTACGGCTCGAAGATCTCGGGCAAGGTCTATCTTCGCGGCAAGGAGATCAAGACGCGCACGGTCTCGGAAGCCATCGACAACGGCCTCGCCTACGCAACCGAGGACCGCAAGACCTACGGGCTGAACCTCATCGAGGACATCAAGCGCAACATCTCGATGGCCTCGCTGAAGAAGCTCGAATCCGGCGGTCTCGTCAACGACAACGAGGAGTTCAAGGTCGCGAACGAGTACCGCAAGGACCTCAACATCAAGGCGCCGAGCGTGCTGGTCAAGACGGGCAAGCTCTCGGGAGGAAACCAGCAGAAGGTCGTGCTGTCGAAGTGGATCTACTCGGATCCGGAGGTGCTCATCCTCGATGAGCCGACCCGCGGCATCGACGTCGGCGCCAAGTACGAGATCTACGCGATCATCAATCGGCTCGCGGCTGCAGGCAAGGGGATCATCGTGATCTCGTCGGAGCTGCCGGAGCTGCTCGGCATCTCGGATCGCGTCTACGCGATCTCGGAGGGACGCATAACGGGAGAGCTGCCCGTCGAGGACGCGACGCCGGAGGCGGTCCTCAAGCTGATGACAATGGAGAAGCCCCGCTAGCGGCGGCACAAGGAGCGACATGACGAACACCACCGAGTCCACAGCCGTCGGATCGAACATCAACCCCACCGAGAACAAGTTCACGAGCTGGCTCAGCCACGTGCTGAGCGACCTCGGCAAGAACGGCATCTTCATCGCCCTGATCGTGGTGGTGCTGCTGTTCACGGTGCTGACGAACGGCATCCTTCTGCGCCCGCAGAACATCTCCAACCTGGTCGTGCAGAACGGCTACATCCTGGTGCTGGCCATCGGCATGGTGATGGTCATCATCGCGGGTCACATCGACCTGTCGGTCGGGTCGGTAGCGGCATTCATCGGAGCCTGCTCCGGCGTCTTCGCCGTGAACTGGGGCTTGCCCTGGTGGCTCGCCGTGATCCTCTCGCTCGGCATCGGCGCGCTGGTGGGAGCCTGGCAGGGATTCTGGATCGCCTATGTCGGCATCCCGGCCTTCATCGTGACGCTGGCGGGCATGCTGATCTTCCGGGGGCTCGCCCTCGTGGTGCTGGGCAATGCCAATATCGGGTCGTTCCCCACGGAGTACCGGGGCATCGGAAACGGGTTCATCTCCGGCTGGTTCGGTGAGACCGATCCCGACCTGTTCACGCTGGCCATCGGGGCTGCCGCGATCGTGCTGCTGATCGTGCAGCAGCTGCGCACGCGCAACGGGCGCGCCAAGTACGGCCAGGAGGTCGAACCCCTCACATGGTTCGTCATCAAGCTCGCGCTCGTCGCCGTCGCGATCGGGTTCTTCACGTACGCGCTGGCCAGCTACAAGGGCATCCCCGTCACCCTGATCATCCTCGCCGTCCTCGTGCTCGTGTACGGCATCGTGATGAACCGCACGGTGTTCGGACGGCACATCTACGCGATCGGCGGCAACCGTCACGCGGCCGAGCTCTCGGGCGTCAAGACGCGCCGCGTCGACTTCTGGCTGTTCGTCAACATGGGCTTCCTGGCGGCCCTCGCGGGTCTCATGTTCACGGCTCGCCTGAACCTCGCGGGTCCGAAGGCCGGAACCGGATTCGAGCTCGAGGCCATCTCGGCCGCCTTCATCGGTGGGGCCGCGGTGCAGGGCGGCGTCGGCACCATCGGCGGCGCCATCATCGGTGGTCTGATCATCGGTGTGCTGAACAACGGCATGTCGATCATGGGCATCGGCATCGAGTGGCAGCAAGCCGTCAAGGGCCTCGTGCTGCTGCTGGCCGTCGCCTTCGACGTCTACAACAAGCGCCGCTCGGGCGGCCGCTGACCCGCGACGCAGAAGGAGGGAGGGCCGAAGGGGATTCCCTTCGGCCCTCCCTCGTGCGCGGCGGGCGCGCGTCGAGCTCAGGCGATCGTGGCGCGCGTCGAGCTCAGGCGATCGTGGCGAGCGCCGCGCTCAGATCGGCCACGATGTCGGCCGGATCTTCGAGCCCGATCGAGAGCCGCACGGTGGTCGAGGTGATGCCCGCCTCGGCGAGCTGCGCCTCGGTCATGTGGCTGTGCGTCATCGACGCGGGGTGCGCCACGAGGCTCCGGGCGTCGCCGATGTTGGCCACGAGGCGCACGACGTCGAGGCTCTCGATGAACGACTCGACCCGGGTGAAGTCGCCGACCGGGTCTGACGTCGCGTGCAGGTCGAACGAGAAGACGGATGATGCGCCACGGGGCAGGTAGGCCGCAGCGGCATCGTGCCAGGGGCTTGATGGCAGTCCCGGGTGATGCACGCGCGCGACGGCCGGGTGCCCCGCGAGGAAGTGCGCGACGGTCAGCGCCGACGCGGTGTGGCGCTCCATGCGCAGGTCGAGGGTCTCGATGCCCTGCAGGATCTGGAACGCGTTGAAGGCCGAGAGCGACGGGCCCAGGTCGTGCACGTACTTCGTCTTGACGAGCGCGATGTAGGGCGAGCCGCCCTGACCGAACCGATCGACGAGGCTGCCACCAGGCACGCGCGGATACTCCGCGTTCAGCTGCGGCCAGCGCTCCGGGTCGCGCGTGAAGTCGAACGTGCCGAGGTCGACGACGGCGCCGCCGAGCGACGTGCCGTGTCCGCCGAGGAACTTGGTCGCGGAGTGCACGACGATGTCGGCGCCGAACTCCTTCGGCCGCTGCAGGTAGGGGGTCGCGACCGTGTTGTCGATGACGAGGGGCACGCCGGCCTCGTGGGCGAGGTCGGCGATCGGGCGCGCGTCGAGCACCTGCGCGAGCGGGTTCGTGATGGACTCGGCGAAGAGCGCCCGCGTCTGGGGGCGGATCGCCGCGCGCCACGCGCTCAGGTCGTCCTGGTCGACGAAGGCGACCTCGATGCCCCAATCCGCGAACGTGTCCTGCAGCAGATCGATCGTGCCTCCGTACAGCTGCTTCGCGGCGACGATGTGCTCGCCCTGCTTGGCGAGGGCGAGCAGCGCGAGCGCGACCGCAGCCTGGCCCGACGCGACACCCGAGGCCGCGATGCCGTCCTCGAGCGCGGCGATGCGCTCCTCGAAGACGAGCACGGTCGGGTTCGCGGCGCGGCTGTAGATGTTGCCGTCGCGACGCAGGGCGAACAGGTCCCGCGCATCCGAGAGGGAGGCGAATTCGAACGCGTTCGACTGATAGATCGGAGGAACGGCGGTGTTCTGCGTGGTTCCGGGCGTGTATCCCGCCTGGACCTGCGCGGTTGCGAACGCGCGCGTGACGGAGTTCTCGGGCATCCGGCCATTCTCGCGGGAGCGGCCCCACTCTTCATTCCCGTGTGTCGAACTGTTTCGGCCGGACCCGGGCCTACGCGACGAGCGTGACCTTGCCGTCGGCTCCCGCTTCGAGGGCGCCGTGCGCGGCGGCGGCGTCGGCGAGGGCGAAGCTCGGCCCGAGTTCGACCGAGAACGCCCCGGCGGCGATCAGGGCGAGCGTCACCGGCACGGCCTCGGAACGCCAGGCGAGCTGCTGCGCACTCAGGGGCGTCACGACTCCGCCCCCGAAGGCGCGGATGCCCCATCCCGCCGCATCCCGCCCGCGCACGATGGTCGCGATGCGGGTGCGATCGGCGAGGAGTGCGAGCGATGCCTCGATCGCCTCGTCGGTGCCCGCAGCGTCGAGGATTGCGGTCACTCCGCCCGGGGCGGACTCGCGGACACGCTCGACGAGCCCCTGGCCGTACCGCACCGGCGTGGCCCCCAGCGCGCGGACGCGCTCGGCGCGGCGGTCGCTCGTCGTCGCGATGACCGTCGCGCCCCACAGCACGGCGAACTGGATCGCGGCCTGTCCCACGGCGCCCGAACCGGCGTGCACGAGCACGGTGTCACCCGTGCGCACTCCCAGCGAGCGGAGTGCCTGGTAGGCCGTGCCGGCGGGAACGCCGACGGCGGCGCCCTCGGCGGCCGAGACGTTCGCGGGCCTCGGGAAGACGCGGGCGGCCGACACGACGACATCCGTCGCGTACGCTCCGGTCGCGCCGAAGAAGGCGACCGCATCGCCGGGTCGGAAGCCGTCGACGTCCTCGCCGACGGCGGTCACGACGCCCGCACCGTCGGCGCCGACGCGGCGCGGCTCGGTGATGTCGCCGGTGGCACGGAGGCCCTTGCGGAGCTTTCCGTCGACCGGATTGACCCCCGCGGCCTCGACCCGGACCGTGACCTCGCCGGCCCCCGGTGAGGGGTCGGGCACCTCCGTGTACGTCAGGACCTCGGGTCCGCCGAACTCTGTATAGGTGATCGCGTAAGCCATACCGGGGCCAACGAACGCGGCCGGTCGGTCTATTCCCCCCGCAGGGCCTTCGTCACCCGGGGCAGCGAGACGGGCTCGGCCGTGCCGAGGCGCTGGGCGAACAGGCTCACGCGGTACTCCTCGAGAAGCCACCTGGTGCGCTCGAGTACAGCGGAGGCGTCGGGCGGGAGGGGGATCGCACCGCCCGCCTCGACGTAGGCGGCGCTCGCGCGCTCGAACTCCGTCATCCACGCCCGATCGCGGCCGGGGTTCTCGGGCAGTGCGTTCAGGCGCGCGAGCGCGCCGTCGAGATAGCGGGGGAAGTGCGCGAGCCGGGCGAGACCCGTCTGCGACACGAATCCCGGATGCACGAGCCCCGACAGCTGCCCGCGCACATCGTTCAGGGCGCCGAGCAGCGACATGGAGGTGCCCTCCTTGAGCGAGCGCTCGACATCCCGCGCCTTCGTCAGGATGCGGGCGACGAGCGACACGGCGGCGAAGGTCTCATCGACCACGCCGGCCGAGACCGCGTCGCGCACGCGGGCGAATTCGTCCGGAGTGCGCACGATCCCGGTCGGCGCGGTGCGGGCGATGATCGCATCGGCGACCGCGACGCGGCAGTCCTCGATGAGCGCGCGAGCGGACGGGTAAGGGGATGTCGCGAGCGCGAGCTTCTCGGCGGAGGTCAGGTGCTCCTGCACGTAGGCCGTCGGCGAGGCGACCGCGAGCAGCACGAGGCGGCGGATGCCCGCCCGCGACGCGCGTGCGGCGGCCTCGGGCGTGGACTCGACCCTCAGGGCGACGCTCGGCCCTTCGTCCATGAGCGCCGGATATCCGCGCACGACGCCGCCGGCGACCTTCGTATCGACGAGTTCGGGGAGCTCGCCGAAATCCCAGGTCGTGATGCCCGCGCGCTCCAGCGACGAGCGCGCGCCGGCGACGCGATCCGGCCCCGACGGCGGGCCCGAACGCTCCTGCGTGACGGCGCGCTCGATGGAGGAGGCGACGGAGTCCCGCGCCCGCGAAGAGAGGGACCTCTGGAGGGCGGCGAGGTCGCGGTCGTTGCCGACCGCGCGCCCTCGGCCGTCGACGGCGCGGAACGAGGGAAGCAGGTGACCGGGAACCCGATCGAGTTCGAAGTCCGACGCGCTCACCGGCTGATTCGCGGTGCGCTGGACGAGGCGCGCGAGCGCCTCGGCGAGGCTCTGCCGGGGGAGGCCGTCGTGGTGCTCGGGACCGTGTCCGGCGAGCTCTTCGGAGAAGCGCGCCGCCCAGTCGGCCGCGGGCACGACGTGCCGCCGGATCGCCTTGGGCAGGGCACGGAGGAGCCCGGTGACGAGCTCGTCCCGCAGGCCCGGCACCTGCCAGTCGAAGCCGTCGGGGCGCAGGCCCGCCAAGAGGGGGAGCGGCACCACCACGGTGACGCCGTCATCGGGGGCGCCCGGCTCGAAGCGGTACGCAAGCTGCAGCGTCTGGTCGGCCTGGCGCCACCGGGTGGGGAACTCCCGGGCATCCGCCCGCGCGTCGTCGGCGACGAGGTCGGCCTCGCGCATCGTGAGGTGCTTCGGGGTCTCGGGCTCGGCATCCCGCCACCAGCGTTCGAACGAGCGCACGTCGAACACGTCTGCCGGGATGCGCGCGTTGTAGAAGTCGAAGACGGCTTCGTCGCCCACGAGGATGTCGCGGCGGCGCTCCCGCTCCTCGAGCTTCTCGAGCCGGCGGCGCAGCTCGTGGTTGGCCCGCAGAAACGCCGTGAGGCGCTGGTCGATCCGCGACGGGTCCCACTCGCCCTCGACGAGCGCGTGGCGGATGAACAGCTCGCGTGCGCCGGCGCGGTCGATGCGCGCGAACTGGATGCGGCGCCGCGGCACGAGCTCCACGCCGAAGAGCGTGACCTTCTCGAAGGCGACGGCGGCGCCGGCATCCTTCGACCAGTGCGGCTCGCTGACCTGCGTCTTCGCGAGCTCGCCCGCGAGCGACTCGGCCCACGCGGGATCGATCGCGGCGACGGTGCGCGCATAGAGGCGGGAGGTCTCGACGAGCTCGCCCGCCATCACGGCGGCCGGCTTCTTCTTCTTGAGCACGGAGCCGGGGAAGATCGCGAACCGGATGCCGCGCGCGCCGAGGTATTCGGCGCGGTCCCGCGCGCCGCGCGCGCTCGACCGGCCGCTCGCGGCGCTCGCGGCGGCACGCTCGTCGAGCAGGCCGATGTGCGAGAGGAGGCCCGCAAGGATCGCCTTGTGGACGGCGTCGGGGTCGGCCGCGCCGGACTCGGAGCCGGCCGCAGGGCGACGATGACCCGCACCCTTCGGCGCGAGGGAGCGCACCTGGCGATGCACGTCGAACCATTCGCGCACACGCACGTAGTTGAGGTGTTCGGCGCGGCACAGGCGCCGGAAGGCGCTCGAGCCCAGCTCGGACTGCTTCTCCTGCAGGTGGTTCCAGAGATTCAGCAGGGTGAGGAAGTCGCTCGTCGGGTCGGCGAAGCGCGCGTGCAGGCGATCGGCCTCCTCGCGGCGCTCCTCGGGCCGCTCCCGCACGTCCTGGATCGACATCCCCGCCACGATCGGCAGCACCTCGGAAAGCGTGCCATTCGTCGCGGACTCGAGGATCATGCGGGCGAACCGGGGGTCCATGGGCAGGCGTGCCAGGTCGCGGCCGATGTTCGTCAGGCGCGGTGTGCCGCGTCCGGGCGCGATCGCCCCGAGTTCGGTGAGCAGGTCGAAGGCGGCCTTCACTCCCCGCGAGTCGGGCGGTGTGAGGAACGGGAATTCGGTGATGTCGCCGAAGCCGAGGGCGAGCATCTGCAGGATGACGGAGGCCAGGCTCGTGCGCAGGATCTCGGGCTCGGTGAACTCGGGACGGCGCTCGAAGTCCTCCTCGGAGTACAGCCGGATGGCGATGCCGTCGCTCGTGCGCCCCGCGCGACCCGATCGCTGCTGCGCCGAGGCCTGCGAAATCGCCTCGATGGGGAGCTGCTGCACCTTCGAGCGGCTGCTGTAGCGCGAGATGCGGGCCGTGCCCGTGTCGATGACGTAGCGGATGCCGGGGACGGTGAGGCTCGTCTCGGCGACGTTGGTGGCGAGGATGACGCGGCGGCGCACGCCCGCGAGCTTCGAGGGTTCGAAGACCCGATGCTGCTCTGCGGCGCTCAGGCGGCCGAACAGCGGCAGCACCTCGGTCGGGGCGGTGTCTTTCGCGTAGGCGCCGCGCACGGCATCCGCCGCGTCGCGGATCTCGGCCTCGCCCGGAAGGAAGACGAGCACGTCGCCGCGGGCCTCTCGGTCGAGTTCGCGGAGTGCGGCGACGATCGCGTCGACGTCGTCGGGCGCTTCGTCCCGCTTCGCCCGCTCGGTGGCCGGGTCCGCCGAATCGGCGGGCCCGCGGTAGCGGATCTCGACGGGATATGTGCGCCCCGACACCTCGATGATCGGCGCGGGGGCGCCATCGGAGGCTGCGAAGTGCCGTGCGAAGGCCTCGGGGTCGATCGTTGCGGAGGTGATCACGACCTTCAGGTCGGGGCGTTCGGGCAGGATGCGGCGGAGGTACCCGAGCAGGAAGTCGACGTTGAGCGAGCGCTCGTGCGCCTCGTCGATGATGATCGTGTCGTAGCGGCGCAGAAGACGGTCGCGGTGGATCTCGTTGAGCAGGATGCCGTCGGTCATGAGCGTGACGCGGGTGTCTTCGGTGACCTTGTCGGTGAAGCGCACCTTGTAGCCGACGACGCCGCCGAGCGGCACGTCGAGCTCGTCGGAGATGCGCTCGGCGATCGTGCGCGCCGCGAGTCGCCGCGGCTGCGTGTGCGCGATGCGCTCGCGGCCGAGTTCGAGGCAGATCTTCGGCAGCTGGGTCGTCTTGCCCGACCCGGTCGCCCCGGCCACGATCACGACCTGGTGCTCGCGGATGGCGCGCGCGATGTCGTCCCGCCGGGCGCTGACGGGCAGCTCCGGAGGGTACGTGATGAGGGGCGCGGGCGAAGGCATAGCCCTCCATCGTAAGACCGCGAGTGCCGCACGGCGCCGTCGTAGGGTGGTGGGATGAGCATCCCCGCACTTCCGATGAACTCCGGCTTCGACATCCCTCAGCTTGGATACGGCGTATTCAAGGTGCCGCCGGCCGCCACCGAGCGGGCGGTGACCGAAGCGCTGAGCGTCGGCTACCGCCACATCGACACCGCCGCGATCTACGGCAACGAGGAGGGTGTCGGCGCCGCGATCGGCGCGAGCGGCATCCCGCGCGACGAGCTTTTCATCACCACCAAGCTGTGGAACGACCGGCACGAGGGCGACGAGCCCCGCGCCGCGATCGGCGAGAGCCTCGAAAAGCTCGGGCTCGATCGCGTCGATCTCTACCTCGTGCACTGGCCGACTCCCGCGAAGGACAACTACGTGCACGCGTGGGAGGCGCTCATCGGCCTGCGCGACGCGGGCCTGGCCCGCACGATCGGCGTGTCGAACTTCCTCGTTCCGCACCTCGAGCGGATCGTCGCCGAGACCGGCGTCACCCCCGCCGTCGACCAGATCGAGCTGCACCCGCGGTACCAGCAGCGCGAGGTCGTCGCGTGGGCGCACGAGCACGGCGTGCTCATCGAGGCGTGGGGGCCGCTGGGTCAGGGCAAGTACGATCTGGCGGGCATCCCGGCGATCGACGAGGCCGCGTCGGCTCACGGCAAGTCGCCCGCTCAGGTGGTGCTGCGCTGGCACCTGCAGAAGGGCAACATCGTGTTCCCGAAGTCGGTGCGCGTCGAGCGGCTGCGCGAGAATCTGGATGTCTTCGACTTCGAGCTCTCTTCGCGCGAGGTCGCGGCGATCGACGACCTCGACCCGGGCGACGGCTCGGGCCGCGTGAGCGCCCACCCCGACGAAGTGAACTGAGGGCTGCGGGGTCGCGTTCCCGGTGGCCCCGCCGCCGAACCTGAGAGTCGGGATTTCCGTGTTCCCGTTTCACGTACTCAAGTCTGCGTCTGTGCACACGCAGACTCGAGCACGGCGTTGATGCGCAGTTCTCAAGTCTGCGTTGCGTCGTTCTCAAGTCTGCGTTGCGTGGTTCTCAAGTCTGCGTGTGTGTTCGCGCAGACTTGAGAAGCGAAATCGTCGACAGCGGAGCGGCGGCTCTCAGGTTCGGCAGAGCGGGGGTTCGGGAGAGCGGGCGGCACGCAGGTCCTCCTGGACCGGCGCATCCTCCACAGGCACCCGCCGACCACGGAGAACCCCCAACCTCGGGCGGGTCCCGAAACCCGCCCACCCTTCGGGGTAGCGTCGGCGCATGCATCCGTTCGAAGTCATGGCGGAACCCATTCGCCGCCGCATCGTGGAGATCGTCGCGGTGGGCGAGCATCCGTCCACCGTCATCATCGATGCGATTCGGCAGGAGTTCACGGTCACGTCCGCAGCCGTGTCCCACCACCTGCGCGTCCTCCGCGAGAACGGCTGGGTCGACGTGCGTCATGACGAGAATCAGCGGCTCTACGTGCTGTCCGAGTCGGGCATCCGCAGCCTCTCCCGTGACGTCAAGCGCCTGCGGCGGCTCTGGAAGAACCGGCTCGGATGGCGGCTTCCCGGCGATCCGGCCACGGCGGGCATGCTGCCCTACATCCACACCGAGCCATCGCGCGGCACGCGGCGCGGGCTGCGCGGCAAGCATCCCGACGGGTTCACCGTGGCGACGCACCGGCGCCGAGACGCCCTGCGCAGGGGCGCGTAGCCTGGACGGATGGCGTCACGTCTGGCCGCATCCGCGAGTCCGTATCTGCGCGCCCACGCGGACAATCCGGTGGCGTGGTTCCCGTGGGGCCCCGAGGCGTTCGCCGAGGCCACGCGCCGCGACGTGCCGGTGCTCGTCTCGATCGGCTACTCGACGTGTCACTGGTGCCATGTCATGGCTCGCGAGTCGTTCTCCGACGCCGCCACGGCCGATGCCATCAACCGCGGATTCGTGGCGGTGAAGGTCGACCGGGAGGAGCATCCCGAGGTCGACGCGGCCTACATGGCCGCCGCCGGCGCGTTCACACGCAACCTCGGCTGGCCCCTCACGGTCTTCACGACACCGGCCGGCCACCCCTTCTTCGCGGGCACTTATTGGCCACCGCAACAGCGGCCGCCGCTGCCGTCCTTCACGCAGGTGCTCGACGCGGTCGTCGCGGCCTGGACCGAGCGGCGCGCCGACGTCGAGGGCACGTCCGCCCAGCTCGCCGGCGCGCTCGCCACCCTCGGGGAGCCCACCGGCGGCACCGAAGTCGCCCCGGCACTCGATCAGCTCGCGACCGCCGCCCGCAGGCTCGCCGAGGTCGAGGATGCCGAGTTCGGCGGCTTCGCCACCCCCGGGGCTCCGGTCGAGACACCCAAGTTCCCGACCGTGCCCGCCTTGCGCTTCCTCCAGGCCCCGGCACTCGCCGATGCCGCACCCGAGGCATCCGCCGTCGCGGGGCGCGCGCTCTCGGCGATGATCGCGTCACCGCTTCGCGACCCCGTCGACGGCGGGTTCTTCCGGTACGCGACCCGCCGCGACTGGACCGTGCCGCACTACGAGCGCATGCTCACCGACAACGCCGGCCTCATCGACGTCGCTCTCGACGCGGGAAAGGATGCCGAGGCCGCCGCCATCGCCCGCTTCCTCATCGACTCCCTGCAGCAGCCCTCCGGAGGATTCGGGGCCGCACAGGATTCCGAGTCGTGGATCGACGGCGCGCGCAGCGAGGGCGGCTACTACGCACGGGATGCCGCGGGCCGCGAGCCGCTGCAGCCGCCGGCCGTCGACGGCAAGGTCATCACCGGCTGGAACGGTATGGCGATCGGCGCGCTCGCGCGCGCGGGCACGCGCCTCGGGGACGACGCGCTGATCGACGCCGCGCGGCGGGCCACCGACGCCGTGCTCGAGAACAACGTCGCGCCGGACGGCCGGCTCATCCGCGCCTCACTCGACGAGATCGCATCACGCGCTCCCGCGACCCTCGAGGACTACGCCCTGCTCGCCGACGGGCTGCTCGCGCTGGCGGTCGCGGCGGGGGAGCCCGCGTACGCGGTGCGCGCGAGGGCGATCGTGGATGCCGTCGCCCCGGGCGCCGCGCAGGGCTCCGAAAGCACCGCAGGCCGCGACGCCCCCGCGCACGGAGCAGACGAAGTGTCGCGCGACCCGGTGCTCGCAGCGCAGGGCCTCCGTGCTCCGGCTGACGAGAGCGACGGCGACCACCCTTCGGGCCGGTCGGCGCTGGCCGGAGCCGCGCTCGGACTCTGGCTCCTCGGTGCCGGCGAACGGTACCGGGCGGTGGCCGACGCGCTCGTGCGCCAGGGCGCCGCGGCATCCCTCGCCCAGCCGATCGCGCATGGATCGCTGCTGCGGGTCGCCTGTGCCCTCGCGACGGCGCCGCGACAGCTGGTCGTCGTGACGCCCGACTCCCGGCATCCGCTCGATGTGCCGAGCGTGCTGGAGCCCGCTCGCCGTGCGCGCACCGATGTCACCGCGATCGTGACCGACGCCGCCGCTGCCGAATTCGCGCGCGAGGGCTTCGCGCTGTTCGAGGAGAAGGCGTCGCGGCACGGAGCGCCGACGGCGTACGACTGCCGGTCGTTCGCGTGCCGCCTCCCGACGACCGACCCGGCGGAGCTCGACGGCTGAAGGGCGCGGCCTAGATCCAGGTCGGCGTCCAGTTGTGGAGGCGCCAGAAGTCGTACGGCACCTCCATCCCGGTCCAGACCGGGTAGTAGAACGCCGAGACCAGCGTCACGACCGCGAGGAAGACGACCACGACGCCCTGTCCGGATGCGCGCCGGTACCTGGGCGCGCCGGGCGCGCCGGCCACGTCCCGCAGGGCGAACATGAGCGCGAGGAGCATGAACGGGAGGATCGCGATCGTATAGAACTGGAAGATCGTGCGCTGGGGGTAGAGCAGCCACGGCACGTAGGTGATGGCGACCCCGGTCAGCACCGCGGCGTACCGCCAGTCCCTCGAGCGGACGAACCGGTAGACGAGGTAGAGCACCGCCGCGACGCCGGCGAACCAGATCAGCGGATTGGGAACGCTCGAGATCGCCTGCACGCAGCTGCTCGGCGCGCCGCATCCGTCCTCGCCGAAGGGCACGCTGTGCCAGTACATCGACGTCGGGCGCACCAGGAACGGCCACTGCCACGCCGGGCTCGCGTAGCCGTGTCCCGTCGTGAGCCCGACGTGGAAGGCGTAGATCGCCTCGTGGTACTTCCAGAGCGCCACGAACGGATTGGGGTCACCGTCTCGCGCATAGCCGCCCGATGTCACGAGCCACCCGGTCCACGACGCGAGGTACACGACGGCCGCGAGGGGGACGAGCAGCAGGAAGGTGACCGGGCCCTGGCGCAGGATGGCGTCGGTCGGCCAGTACGCGATCCCGGCGCGGCGGCGGGCCACCGCGTCGGTCACCACGAGGTAGACACCCAGCCCCGCGAGCGCGTAGAGCCCCGACCACTTGACGGCCGTCGCCGCGCCGAGCGCGACGCCCGCCGCGAGGATCCAGGGGCGATTCCACAGCACGGGGCCCCAGCGCACCTCATGGCGTGCGCTGCGCGCGCCGACCGTGGCGGCGATGCGGGTGAGCATTCGCTCGCGGTCGAGGAGCACGAACCAGAAGGCGACGAGCACGAGGAGCATGAGCGCATTGTCGAGCAGCGCGACGCGGCTCATCACGATCGCCAGACCGTCGATCGCCATCAGGAACGCCGCGATGGCCGCGAACAAGGTCGAGCCGCCGAGGCGCTTCGCGACGAAGTACAGCACCAGCACGGCCGCGGTGCCGACGAGCGCGGTCGTGACGCGCCATCCGAAACCCGATCCGGGCCCGAACGCCACCATGCCGAGCGCGATCAGCCACTTGCCGAGCGGCGGGTGCACGACGAAGCTGCCATCGGTGCGGAAGACGTCGACGTCGCCGGCGAGGAAGCTCTCGTTGGCCTGATCGGGCCAGGATGCCTCGTACCCGAGGTTCAGGAGGGTCCAGGCATCCTTGATGTAGTACGTCTCGTCGAAGACGAGCTCGTGCGGATGCGCGAGGTTCGCGAGTCGCAGAACCCCCGCGAACGCCGTGATGAGCGCCGGCACGAGCCACGCGACCAGCCGGTGGCGACGGGGATCGGCGAGCAGCGCGTCACGCCAGCGTTCCCAGACCGTACCGCGCTCCGGGAGCAGGGGGTCCGGCACCTGCTGCTCGGAGGTCGATGTCACGGGGTCAAGCCTATGCTGGGGCCCGTGATCATCCTCGCGGCGACCCCCATCGGCAACCTGGGCGACGCTTCGCCCCGCCTCGTCGCGGCGCTCGAGGCGGCCGAGATCATCGCCGCCGAGGACACGCGCACGACCCAGCGGCTGCTCGCGGGCCTCGGCGTTGTGAACAGGCCGCGCCTCATCGCCCTGCACGACCACAACGAGAAGCAGAAGGCGGCGGAGATCGCCGAGCTGGCCGAGACGACGGATGTCGTCGTGCTGAGCGACGCCGGCATGCCCACGGTCAGCGACCCCGGGTTCGGCGTCGTGGCCGCGGCGGCGGAGCGCGGCGTTCCCGTGACCGCGATCCCCGGGCCGAGCGCGGTCGTGACCGCCCTGGCCGTGTCGGGCCTGCCGACCGACCGCTTCACGTTCGAGGGGTTCCTGCCCCGCAAGCCGGGCGAGCGCCGGGCGGCGCTCGCCGCACTGGCGCGCGAGCCGCGCACGATGGTGTTCTTCGAATCGCCGGCCCGTCTCGCGGCATCCCTCGCCGACATGGCCGGCGCGCTGGGCGCTGAGCGCCGCGTCGCGGTGTGCCGGGAGCTCACCAAGTTCTATGAAGAGGTGCGCCGGGGGACCGCCGCCGAGCTCGTCGCGTGGGCCGAAGCGGGCGTGAGGGGCGAGATCTGCATCGTCGTGGAGGGCGCGGTCGCCGCCCAGGTCGTCTTCCCCGACGCGGTGACCCACGTGCTCGATCTCGTGCGCGAGGGGACGCGCCTGAAGGATGCCGCCACGGAGGTCGCTCGCCAGACCGGCCACCCGAGCCGCGAGCTCTACCAGGCCGCCCTCACCGCGCGCGCGCCCGCCACCGGCCCCTGAGCGCGCTTCGTCTCGCCGTCGGCTCGCTCAACGACCGCGCGGCGCCGACACACGTGCCGGAGGCGGCATCCGCCCGCCGTAGAATCGAGCGCATGCCCAACGGCGAATCCTTCTACATCACGACGCCGATCTACTATCCGAGCGACGTCCCCCACATCGGCCACGGCTACACGACCGTGGCGGTGGACGCGCTCGCGCGCTGGCACCGCCAGGCAGGCGATGACACCTGGATGCTGACGGGCACCGACGAGCACGGCCAGAAGATGATCCGCGCCGCCGCGGCGAACGGCGCGACGCCCCAGGAGTGGGTGGACCGCCTGGTCGCCGAGTCGTGGCATCCGCTGCTCGAGACCCTCGACATCGCGAACGACGACTTCATCCGCACGACGCAGCCGCGCCACGAGGAGCGCGTGCGCGCCTTCGTGCAGGCGATCTACGACCGCGGCTACATCTACGCCGGCGAGTACGAGGCGCTCTACTGCGTGGGCTGCGAGGAGTTCAAGCCCGAGAACGAGATCGTCGACGGCACGGGCGCCTTCGAAGGCCTCAAGGTGTGCGCGATCCACTCGAAGCCCCTCGAGCTGCTGCAGGAGAAGAACTACTTCTTCAAGCTGAGCGAGTTCCAGGACCGGCTGCTCGCGCTGTACCGGGACGTGCCCGACTTCGTGCGCCCCGAGTCCGCGAAGAACGAGGTCGTCTCGTTCGTCTCGCAGGGGCTCAAAGACCTGTCGATCTCGCGGTCGACGTTCGACTGGGGCATCACCGTGCCGTGGGACGAGTCCCACGTCATCTACGTGTGGATCGACGCCCTGCTCAACTACGCGACGGCGGTGGGCTACGGCTCCGACCCCGAGCAGTTCGAGCGGCGCTGGCCGGCGGTCCACGTCGTGGGCAAAGACATCCTGCGCTTCCATGCCGTCATCTGGCCCGCCATGCTGATGGCCGCGGGCCTCGACGTGCCCCGCACCGTGTTCGCCCACGGCTGGCTGCTCGTCGGCGGCGAGAAGATGTCGAAGTCGAAGCTCACCGGCATCGCCCCGGCCGAGATCACCGACGTCTTCGGCTCCGACGCCTACCGCTTCTACTTCCTCTCGGCGATCGCGTTCGGCCAGGACGGCTCGTTCTCGTGGGAAGACCTGTCGGCCCGCTACCAGGCGGAGCTCGCGAACGGCTTCGGCAACCTCGCCTCGCGCACGGTCGCGATGATCGAGCGGTACTTCTCGGGGCTCGTGCCGCCGGCGGGGGAGTACACGGCGCGCGACCTCGAGATACAGAAGATCGTCGCGGATGCCGCATCCGGCGCCGACGCCGCCATCGGGCGTTTCGCGATCCAGGATGCGATCGAGCGCATCTGGACGATCGTGGACGCCCTCAACGGCTACATCACGGAGAACGAGCCGTGGGCGCTCGCCAAGCGCCGTCCTGAGCCTGTCGAAGGGCGCCGTCCTGAGCCTGTCGAAGGGGGCGGCTCCGAAGGGGGGGACACCCAGCGCGGCCGCCTCGGCACCGTGCTCTACACGTGCGCCGAGGGCCTCCGCGCGCTCACCGTGCTGCTCTCGCCCTTCATGCCGGTCTCGACCGAGAAGCTGTGGATCGCCCTCGGCGCGGCCGAGACGCTGGGTCGCCTCCACGAGCAGCCGATCCGCGACGCGGGGACGTGGGGGATCCTCCGCCCGGGCACGAGCGTCAACGGGCTCGCCCCGCTCTTTCCCCGTGTGGAAGCCACGGTCTGATCCGGTGACCGGCGATCCCAGCCAGTACGTCCGCGAGCGCTCGAAAGAGGGACGCGACGTGCGCTACCCCGCCGCGCCCGAACCCCTCCCGGTGCCGCTGTACGACAACCACGCGCACCTCGAGATCGCCGACGGCCCTTCGACCCTTCGACAGGCTCAGGACGGCGCGGGCTCAGGGACCGGGGGGTTGAGTCTGGCGGAGCAGCTCGATCGTGCGCTGGCGGTCGGCGTGCACGGCGTCGTGCAGGCGGGAGGAGACATCGAGTCGTCGCGCTGGTCGGCGGATGCCGCGGCATCCCACCCCCGCGTTCTCGCCGCCGTCGCGATCCACCCGAACGAGGCGCCCGCGTACGCGGCGGCCGGCGAGCTGGCGAACGCGATCGCGGTGATCGACGAGCTCGCCGCGCGCCCGCGCGTGCGCGCGATCGGCGAGACGGGCCTCGACTTCTTCCGCACGGGCGCGGAAGGCCTTCCGGCGCAGTTCGAGAGCTTCGAGGCGCACATCGCGCTGGCGAAGAAGCACGAGCTCGCCATGCAGATCCACGACCGCGACGCCCATGACGCCGTGCTCGAGACGCTCGCGCGCGTCGGGGCACCCGCCCGCACGGTGTTCCACTGCTTCAGCGGCGACGCGGAGATGGCGCGCGTGTGCGCGGAGGCGGGCTATTACCTCTCCTTCGCGGGCAATGTGACGTTCAAGAACGCTCAGAACCTGCGTGACGCGCTGAAGGCCACGCCGCGCGAGCGCATCCTGGTCGAGACGGATGCCCCGTTCCTGACGCCGGAGCCGACCCGCGGGCGGCCGAACGCGCCGTACCTCATTCCCCACACCGTGCGCTTCATGGCCGCACAGGTCGACGTTCCGCTCGATGAGTTCTGCGCCCAGCTCGCGGCGAACACGCTCGCGGTCTACGGCGCTTTCGACGCCTGAGCGGCGGTTATTCCGACATCGACTCGAGGGTGCGACCCTTCGTCTCCCGTACGAACCTGATGACGAAGAGGATGGCGACGAGCGCGAAGAACGTGTAGACGCCGTAGGCGAGACCGAGCCCGACCGCGGCGAGCGAGGGGAAGGTCGTCGAGATGATGAAGTTGGCCACCCATTGCGCGGCCGCAGCGACGGAGAGCGCGACGGCGCGGATGCGGTTGCTGAACATCTCGCCGAGGAGCACCCAGACCACGGGACCCCAGGACGCCCCGAAGAAGACGACGTAGAGGTTCGCGGCGATGAGCGCGGTCGTGCCCACGGCTCCGTCCAGGACCGGCTCGCCGCCCACGACGGGAGCCGTCGCGAAGATCACGCAGAGCGCTCCCAGGCAGAGGAACTGGCCGATCGCGCCCACGAGCAGAAGCGGCCGGCGCCCGACCCTGTCGATGAGCAGAATCGCGACGACGGTCGTGACGATGTTCGTCACCGATGTGATGACCGTGATCGTGAGCGAGTCCGATTCGGTGAATCCCACCGCCTGCCACAGCACGGTGGAGTAGTAGAAGATCACATTGATCCCCGTGAACTGCTGCAGAACGGAGAGCCCGATGCCGACCCAGACGATGGGGAGGACGCCGAACTTCGGTCCCTTGAGGATCGATAGCCGGACGCGGTCCGGCTTGCCCTGCACGGTCTTGAGAATGTCCGTCGTGGTCTTCTCGACGTTCCCGCCGACGTAGCGCGTCAGCACGTCGCGTGCGCGCGACATATCGCCCTTCGCGATGAGGAAGCGAGGGGACTCGGGGATCGTGAGGGCGAGGCCCCCGTAGATCACCGCCGGCACGAGGGCGGAGAGGAACATCCACCGCCAGGCCTCCAGGCCCAGCAGCCACGGCGCCGTCGCCGTGCCGGCCGCCGCGACGATGCCGGCGTCGGTCAGGAGCGCGACGAAGATGCCGGTCACGATCGCCAGCTGCTGAAGGGAGCCCAGCCGTCCGCGGTAGGCAGGAGGCGACACCTCGGCGATGTAGGCGGGGGCGATCACGGACGCGGCTCCGATCCCGAGGCCGCCGACAATGCGCCAGAAGGACAGATCCCAGATGCTGAAGGCCAGCCCGCATCCGATCGAACTCACGATGAACAGCGCGGAGGCGATCAGCATGACGCGGATGCGTCCGTACCGGTCGGCGATCCGGCCGGCGAACCAGGCGCCGACGGCGCACCCGAGCAGGGCCGACGCCACGGCGAAGCCGAGCAGGACGGGCCCCGCGTTGAACTGCTCGCCGACCGCGGCGACCGCTCCGTTGATGACGGCGGTGTCGTAGCCGAACAGGAAGCCGCCCAGGGCGGCGGTGGCGGCGACCAGGACGACCCTCGCGATGGGAACGGTCACCTCTGACGACGGTGCCGGTGACGATGTCATGCGGTCCTCCTCGATCGCGGTGCGCACGTGCGTGCGCGTGCGGCACATCCTCCCGACGTGCCCGGGACGTGTCAAGCGGCCGCGCGGTCCGGCCGCACCGCCGTCGTTCCCCGCCGGTGCCCGTGCCGGGACGGCGGAGCGGTTGCCGATACGATGAACCGGGTCCTCCCGCACGCAGCCGGCACCGGGGGAACAGCCTCGCGCGCAGCCGCGGATGAACGGGATCGAGGACGCATGGCGGTGACACTGCTCGGCGCCTCCGAGATCCGGCGTCTGGCGGCGGATCTCGATGTGATTCCCACCAAGAAGCTCGGGCAGAACTTCGTCGTCGACGCGAACACCGTGCGCCGCATCGTTCAGGTCGCGGGCGTGCGGGCGGGAGAGAGCGTCGTCGAGGTCGGCCCGGGGCTCGGGTCGCTGACCCTCGCCATTCTCGAGGCCGGCGCCTCCGTCACCGCGGTGGAGATCGACCACCGCCTCGCCGAGCGGCTCACGCACACCGCCGCCGCCCACGGCGCGTCATCCGACGCGCTGCGCGTCGTGGATGCCGACGCGCTCCGCGTCACCGAACTGCCGGGCGACCCGACGGTGCTCGTCGCGAACCTGCCGTACAACGTGTCGGTGCCCGTGCTCCTGCATTTCCTCGAGACGTTCCCGAGCCTGCAGCGAGGTGTCGTCATGGTGCAGGCGGAGGTCGGCGAGCGGCTCGCCGCCCCGCCGGGATCGAAGACCTACGGCGCTCCCAGTGTCAAGGCCGCCTGGTACGGACCGTGGCGGCTCGCCGGCAACGTGTCGCGGCAGGTGTTCTGGCCGGTGCCCAACGTCGACAGCGTGCTCGTGGCTTTCGAGCGGGCCGCCGCGCCGTTCGGTTCGGAAGACGAGCGCACGCGCACGTTCCAGATCGTGGATGCCGCGTTCCAGCAGCGCCGCAAGATGCTGAGACAGGCGCTCTCGGCGGTGCTGGGCGGCAGCGCCGCCGAGGCATCCGCCGTCTTGCAGACCGCCGGGGTCGCTCCCACCGCGCGCGGCGAAGAGCTCGGAGTCGCCGAGTTCTTCGCGATCGCGCGCGCCCTGCCCTCGCTCTGACGACGATCCGGCTTCGAAACGTGCCGCCGCGTTCATCATGCGTTCAGGAAACATGCCGGTAACATTTCGAACGTGACACCTCGCCAGGCGGAGCACCCGAGACCCGAACGTGTGCTCCTGCACATCAGCGATACGCACCTGCGCGACGCGGGCGGAAAGCTGTACGACCGGGTCGATTCCGAGTCGTATCTGCGTCGCACGATCGAGGGCATCGAGGCGTCGGGCGTACGCCCGCAGGCGCTCGTCTTCACCGGCGACCTCGCGGATCGCGGCGAGGCGGCCGCGTACGAGGCGCTCCGCGACCTGATCGAGCCGCTCGCCGCACGCCTGGCGGCCAGGGTGTTCTGGGTGATGGGCAATCACGACGACCGTCCGGCGTTCCGCCGCGCGCTGCTCGACGAGCCCGCGCCCCGCGATCCGTTCGACCCGATCGACCGCGTGGACGAGATCGATGGGCTCCGCCTCATCACCCTCGACACGAGCGTTCCCGGCCATCACCACGGTGAGGTGAGCGACGCCCAGCTGGCCTGGCTCGAGCGTGAACTGGCCGTTCCGGCGCCGTACGGCACGATCCTCGCGATGCACCACCCGCCGGTGCCGTGCGTGCTCGATCTGGCCGCGACCGTCGAGCTGCGCGAGCAGTCCCGCCTCGCGGCGGTGCTGCGCGGCACGGACGTGCGCGCCATCCTCGCCGGGCACCTGCACTACTCGACGTTCGCCACCTTCGCCGGAATCCCCGTCTCGGTCGCCTCGGCGACCTGCTACACGCAAGACCTCACCGTGCCGCAGGGCGGCACACGCGGGCGCGACGGCGCCCAGGCGTACAACCTCGTGCACGTCTACGACGAGACGATCGTCCACTCGGTCGTGCCGGTCGACGTGTCCGAGCCGCTCGACTTCGTCGACGCCGACGAGACGCGGCGCCGCCTCGACGAGGCCGGCGTGACGATCCCGCCCTCGCTCAGCTCCGTCCTCCCGAGCGAACCGCCGACGACTCCCATCTCGGTGCTGCACTGACGCGATCCGAAGCCGCGCCGACCCGCTCCGCCGCGGGCAGCTCCCACGGCGCACGGATGGGATAGTACCGCTCGAGGGTCGCGCGGAGGATGGGCACCCGCACCTCTTCGGGGATCTCGGGAACGCTGCCGTCGTTGAGGCAGAACATGTCGGCGTCGCGGCGTTCCAGGAGCTTCTCCATCTGCCCGAGCGATTCGCGCAGCGTGGTCTGGATGTAGCGCACGCGGGGCTGGGTCGTGGGCAGCGCACGCCCCGTGAGCAGCGCGTAGTAGTGGTACAGGCTGTTCGTCACCGAGATGTCGGTCGCCGATCGGAAGCGCGAGGCCGCCGTGCGGGCGTAGTCGTCGGCGAACTCGTTCTCGAGTTCCGCGGCGATGCTGCGGCGCATCGGCGCCGCGCAGTGCTGGAGGTCGCGCGTGATGATGCGACCGAAGCGCTGCTGGAGCAGCGCCCGGTTGACGCGGAGCCCGTTGTCATGGCCGCTGCGGTGCGCCCGCGCGGGACCCGCGCCGATGCGCACCGGCGCCTCGACGAACGTGCTGAGGCCACCCGACGTGAAGAACAGGTCGGGCGTGACCGGCCGACCGAAGAACATGTCGTCGTTCGAATAGAGGAAGTGCTCGGCGAGCCCGTCGATGCGGTGCAGCTGGCTCTCCACCGCGTGCGAGTTGTGCGTGGGCAGCACGCTCGGGTCGGCGAAGAACTCCTCGCTGCGCACGATCGTCACTTTCGGATGATCGGCGAGCCAGTCCGGGCGGTCCGAATCGGTGGCGATGAAGATGCGGCGCACCCACGGGGCGTACATGTGCACGCTGCGGAGCGCGTAGCGCAGCTCATCGACGTGGCGGTAGCGGGTCGGCCCGTCATCGCCCTCGCCGACGACATACTCCTGCATCTGCAGGGCACGCTGTCGCTGGAAGTCGCTCGAGGAGCCGTCGACCCACGAGAACACCATGTCGATCTCGTCGGTGACCTCGCGCGGGTGACGCTCGAACATGCCCGCAATCGTGCGCCAGGAGCGGCCGTAGCGCTGAATGCGCGTGAACTCGACGTCCTCTGTCGCGATGACGCGACGGGTCAAGGCGTTGGCTCGCGGTGCCTCGACGAGCTCGGCGCCGAAGCGCCAGAACTCCAGCCGCACACCGAACTCGGCGCCGTAGCGCAGCGAGCCGTTGGTGCTGACACGCGGACGGAAGAGCGTCACCGCCCACACCTCGGCAGCGGGCCCCACGAACTCGAAGAGGGGCTCGGGCGCCCTCTGGCGGAGCTTCGCGTAGAACGGCTCCGCGGTGGATGAGACCGCGAGCGCCTCGATCGCTCCCGCGCGGGCCGCGGCATCCACCACGATGACCGGCCGCAACCGCTCATCGCGCACGAGCGTCAGCTCGATGCCCGCCTGCTCGAGCACATCGGCCACGAATCCCAGGTCGGCCTCGAGGGCGCCATCGGGGGTGACGTCGTCGTGGACGAGACGGAGCAGTCCATCATCGAGCACAACGTCGTCGCGGGCGACGAGGGTCGTCCAGGGATGGGTCGTGGGCGGGAGTGCCGAGAGCTGGGTCATGCAACCTCTTTCTTTGCGCGGCCGTCATTTTAAGTCGCTGGCGCTGCGCGGGCCAGCCCCTTTCGAAGAGCGGATGGCGAGTCTATGCGGCGGTCGTTTCGGGCATATTTCCCACCTGGGCAATAGGCTCGGTGGGTGACCGACGCACCGCGCTTCCGCCCCGATGTCTCAGATCTGCACCGCCCCTATGCCGCGGCCGAGGAGCGCTATGCCACGACCGACTACCGGCAGGTCGGGTCGTCCGGGCTCTTTCTGCCGCCGATCTCACTCGGACTGTGGTGGAACTTCGGAGACAACATCCCCTTCGATCGTCAGCGCGCCGTGCTGAGGCACGCCTTCGACCTCGGGATCACGCACTTCGATCTCGCAAACAACTACGGACCGCCCTATGGCTCGGCCGAAACGAACTTCGGCCGCATGATGCGGGAGGACTTCGCCCCCTACCGCGATGAACTGATCATCTCATCCAAGGCTGGGTATGACATGTGGCCCGGCCCCTATGGCGACCTCGGCTCGCGCAAGTACATCCTCGCGAGCGCGGAGCAGTCGCTCAAGCGCATGAGCCTGGACCATGTCGACATCTTCTACTCCCACCGCGTCGACCCGGTCACGCCGATCGAGGAGACCATCGGGGCGCTCGACACGCTCGTGCGCCAGGGCAAGGCGCACTACGTCGGCATCTCGTCGTACAGCGCGGAGCGCACCGCGGTGGCGGCGGCGGTCGCACGCTCGCTCGGCACGCCTCTCGTCATCCACCAGCCGTCGTATTCGATCCTCAACCGCTGGGTCGAGGACGGGCTGACGGGCGTGCTGAAGCAGGAGGGGATGGGTGCGATCGCGTTCACGCCCCTCGCCCAGGGCCTGCTGACCGACAAGTACCTCGGCGACGGCACCGCGGAGCGCGCGCAGAAGCGCCGGTCGCTCCCCGGCGAACAGCTCTCGGAGCGCGCTCTCTCGGCACTGCGTGCGCTCGATGTCATCGCGAAGCAGCGCGGGCAGACGCTCGCCCAGATGGCGATCCAGTGGGTGCTGCGAGACCCGGTGGTGACCTCCGCGCTGATCGGCGCATCGCGGCCGGCGCAGCTCGACGAGAACGTCGCCGCCCTGAACGGCCCGGCGTTCGACGTCGACGAGCTCCAGCAGATCGACACCCTCTCCGAGTCGATCGACGTCGATCTCTGGGCCGAATCGGCAGAGGCCTGAGCCGGGATCCGAGGTGACGCTCAGAGCGGCCGCAGGCGGCGTGCACGTCCGGGCACCGGGAAAGATCAACGTCTTCCTGGAGGTGGGGGACGTGCAGGATGACGGCTACCACGATGTCGCGACTGCCTACCAGGCGGTCTCCGCTTTCGAGGACGTCTTCGCGTCCGACTCGAACGACTTCACGATCGCGGTGACCGGTTCGGTCGATGTCTCCGAAGTGCCGCTCGATGACCGCAACCTCGCGCTGCGCGCGGCCCGGCTGCTCGCCCGCGAGACCGGCTTCCGGGGCGGGGTGCACCTCGACATCCGCAAGGGCGTTCCGGTGGCAGGCGGTATGGGCGGCGGTTCGGCGGACGCCGCGGCCGCCCTCGTCGCGTGCGACGCGCTGTGGGGCACGGAGATGCCGACCGGGCAGCTGCTGCAGCTCGCCGCCCAGCTCGGCGCCGACGTGCCCTTCTCGCTCATGGGCGGCACCGCTGTCGGCACCGGACGCGGCGACCAGCTGAGCGCGGCCCTCGCGCGCGGCAGGTTCGACTGGGTGATCGTGACGAGCGACGAGGGGATGTCGACGCCCGAGGTCTATGCGGGCCTCGATGCGCACCGCGCCCGCACGGTGACCGACATCATGCCCGCCGCGCGCACGCCGGTCGTGGCGACGGCCGTGCTGCAGGCGCTCCGGGCGGGCGACCCCGCCCTTCTCGCCGACTGCCTGCGCAACGACCTCCAGGTCGCGACGCTCGCTCTGCGCCCCGCGCTTGCCGACATCCTCTTCCTCGGCGAGAACTCCGGCGCGCTGGGCGGCATCGTGTCCGGCTCCGGGCCTACGCTCGCATTCCTCGCGGCCGGCGAGCACGAGGCGCTCGACCTGCGAGTCACCCTGAGCGCCGCGGGGCTGACCGCTCTGCACGTGCACGGGCCGGTTCCCGGCGCACGCATCGTGGGCTGATCGTGCAATCCCGGCGCGGTGTCGCAGGCGTCTTATAGCCTGGATCAATGATCGAGTTCCGCGCGGTCACGAAGGAGTTCCCCGACGGCACGCGCGCCGTCGAGGACTTCAGCCTCGTGCTCCCGTCCCGCAAGACCACCGTCTTCGTCGGCTCGTCGGGGTGCGGCAAGACCACCCTGCTGCGCATGATCAACCGCATGGTCGATGCGACCGGCGGGCAGATCGAGATCGACGGCGACGACATCCAGGGCCGCGACCCCGTGGCCCTCCGCCGCAGCATCGGCTACGTGATGCAGAACTCCGGGCTGATGCCGCACTTCACCGTGATCGACAACGTCGCCACGGTGCCCGTGCTCAGCGGGGTCCCGAAGAAGACGGCGCGCGAGCAGGCGCTCGCGCTGCTCGACACGGTGGGCCTTGACCGATCGCTCGCGTCGCGGTACCCGAGCCAGCTCTCCGGCGGCCAGCAGCAGCGCGTCGGGGTGGCCCGCGGGCTCGCCGCCGACCCCAACATCCTGCTGATGGACGAGCCGTTCGGGGCCGTCGACCCGATCGTGCGCGCCGACCTCCAGCAGGAGCTCATCCGCCTGCAGAGGGAGCTGGGCAAGACGGTCGTCTTCGTCACGCACGACATCGACGAGGCCTTCCTCCTCGGCGATCAGGTCGTCATCCTGCAGAAGGGCGCCCGGGTCGCCCAGGTCGGCTCGCCCAGCGAGATCATCGAGAGTCCCGTCGACGACTTCGTCGCGAACTTCATCGGCACCGATCGCGGCACCAGGGCCCTCACGCTGAAACAGACCGAGCGCGGCACGGTGGTGGTCGACGGCGCGGGGCGCACCCAGGGCGCGATCGTGGGGGAGGCCCGGTGACCTGGATCCTCGACAACCTCGACCTGATCGCCGCGCTCAGCCTCGAGCACCTTCGGCAGAGCATCCTGCCGATCGTGCTGGGGTTCATCCTGTCGGTGCCGCTCGGCTGGCTCGCGTTCCGGTACCGGCGGTTCCGCGGCGTCGTGCTGACATCGACCGGCCTGCTCTACACGATTCCGTCCATCGCGCTGCTCGGGTTGCTGCCCGGCATCCTGGGGATCAGCGCCCTCAGCGAACTGAACCTCACGATCGCCCTCACGATCTACGCGATCGCGATCATGGTCCGCTCCGTGACCGACGGCCTGTCATCGGTCGATCCGGCGGTCCGGCAGGCCGCGACCGCCATGGGGATGGGGGCCGTTCGCCGGTTCTTCACCGTCGACTTCCCCCTGTCGGGGCCGGTGCTGCTCGCGGGGCTGCGCGTCACCGCGGTCAGCACGATCGCGCTCGCGACGGTCGGCGTCTTCATCGGCGTGACGAACCTCGGCTACCTCTTCACCAACGGGTATCAGCGGCGCATCATCCCCGAGATCCTGGCCGGCGTCATCACCGTGATGCTCCTCGCGCTGATCATCGACCTGCTCCTCATGCTCGCGGGCCGCGGCTTGATGCCGTGGACGCGCAAGATCCCGACCAAGAGCGCGGCCGTGCGTCCGCTGGTCGCGAGGGCTGCCGCGTGAACGTATTCCTGCAGGCATTCGCCTGGATCTTCGCCCCCGAGCAGTGGGAGGGACCGTCGTCCATCCCGATCGCCGTGCTCGTGCACCTGGCCTACACGTTCGTGGCGATGCTCATCGCCTCGGCGATCGCGATCCCGGCGGGATGGCTCATCGGGCACACCGGTCGCGGCCGCGAGATCGCCGTCGGCATCTCGGGGGCCGCGCGGGCGATTCCGTCCTTCGGCCTGATCCTGCTGCTCGTGCTGCTCTTCGGCGTGCTCAACAAGCCCGAAGCGGCGATGACGGCGTTCGTGCTGCTCGCGATCCCCTCCATCCTGGCGGGCGCCTATACCGGCCTCGAGGCCATCGATCGCCGCGTCGTCGATGCCGCGAAGGCGATGGGGATGACCCCGTGGCAGGTGCTCTGGCGCGTCGAGGTGCCGCTGGGCCTGCCGCTGCTGGTCGGGGGGCTGCGCTCGGCGACCCTGCAGGTCGTGGCCACCGTCACACTCGCCGCCTATGTGAATCTCGGCGGCCTGGGCCAGTACATCTTCCAGGGACTCAGTCTGCGGCGGTACGACGAGATCCTGGGCGGTGCGATCCTCGTCGCGGCACTCGCGCTCGTGCTCGACGGCGTCTTCGCCGTACTGCAGCGCGCGTCGGTGCCCGCGGGCATCCGCGCCGGCACCCCCGATCCTCCCTCCGCCCCGAAGAGAACGACGGCAGTCCGCATTCCGGCCACGGCGTCGCCCTGACCGATCCACCCCACAGGAAGAGAAAGTCATGTTCACAGCAAAGAAGTCCACGCTCGCGCTGGGCACGGCGCTCATCGCCGGAATCGCCCTCGTGGCATCCGGGTGCGCATCCGCCGACCCGCTCGCGCCCGACACCGGCAGCCCTCAGGGCGGCGGAGACACGATCGTCGTCGGCTCGCAGGCCTACTACTCGAACGAGATCATCGCCGAGATCTACGCCCAGGCCCTCGAGAACGCCGACTTCGACGTTGAGCGCAGGTTCAACATCGGGCAGCGCGACGTCTACATGCCCTCGATCGAGAGCGGCGAGATCACGCTGTTCCCCGAGTACACGGGCAACCTGCTGCAGTGGTTCGACGAGGACACCGAGGCCCGTACGCCCGACGATGTGTACGCCGCCCTCGGCGACGCCCTCCCGGACGGGCTCACCGTGCTCGACCAGGCGACCGCGAGCGATCAGGACTCGTACACGGTGACGGCGGAGTTCGCCGAGGCGAACGGGCTCACGACGATCGGCGACCTCGCGAACGTGACCGAGCCGCTCACCCTGGGCGGCCCGCCCGAGCTCGAGGAGCGGCCCTACGGACCCTCCGGCCTGCTCGACACCTATGGCGTACAGGTGGCCTTCTCGGCCACCGGTGACACCACGGTCGAAGACCTCCTCGCGAACACGATTCAGGTCGCCAACGTCTACACGGCAGACCCCGCCATCCAGACCGACGACCTCGTCGTGCTCGAAGATCCCGAGGGCCTCTTTCTCGCATCCAATGTCGTACCGCTGGTGAATGAGGACGTCGCCGACGAGATCGCCGACGTCATCAACGCCGTCAGCGCCGCCCTAACGCCGGAGGCGCTCGTCGCGCTCAATGTGCAGAGCACCGTCGACCAGCTGTCGCCGGAAGAGATCGCGACGCAGTGGCTGACCGAGAATGACCTGATCTAGCGGCCTCCCGACCGGGAAGCCCGGTGACGGAAGGGCGGCGGATGCCTCGGCATCCACCGCCCTTCCGCGCTCAATCCTGCGGCGCTCAGTCCAGCAGCGCGCCGACCTCGAGCCACCGCTCCTCGAGCGTGGCGACATCCGACTCCATGGCCTGCAGCAGGGCGTGCAGCCGTCCGATGCCGCTGTAGTCCGATTGGTCGTGCGTCGCGAGGTCGTCGTGTGCCGCCGCGATGCGCTTCGCGAGCTTCTCGAGCTGGCGGTCGATCGACGAGAGCTCCTTCTCGGCGCTGCGCCGATCGGCGCCCGTCATCGCCGCGCTCGCGCGCGAGGATGGCGCGGGGGCGGGGGAGACGGGGGCATCCCGGGCGGCGGCTCGTCGACGGAGGTACTCGTCGACGCCGCCGGGCAGATGCCGGAGCCCGCCGGCCTCGATGGCGTACTGCTGGTCGGTGACCCGCTCGATGAGGTAGCGGTCGTGCGACACGACGAGCAGCGTGCCGGGCCACGAGTCGAGCAGGTCCTCGAGCGCCGCGAGCATGTCGGTGTCGAGGTCGTTCGACGGCTCGTCGAGGATCAGGACGTTGGGCTCCCCGAGCAGCACGAGCAGCAGCTGGAGCCGTCGCTTCTGCCCGCCGGAGAGGTCGCGCACGGGTGTCGACAGCTCGGAGGAGCGGAAGCCCAGGCGCTCCAGCAGCTGCGACGGCGTGAGTTCCTTGCCGCCGGCGACGTACGACGTCTTCTGCAGCGCGAGCACGTCGCGGACCCGCTCGTCGGCGTACTGGTCGAGTTCGGTCAGGCGCTGGCTGAGCACCGCGACCTGCACCGTCTTGCCGCGCTTGACGCGCCCGGAGGTCGGTTCGACGGTGCCCGCGACGAGTCCGAGCAGGGTCGATTTGCCGACGCCGTTGGGGCCCAGGATGCCGGTGCGCTCGCCCGGCGCGATACGCCATTCGACGTCCTTGAGCACGGCACCGGCGCCGTAGTCCACGCCGGCGTCGAGCAGATCGACGACGTCCTTGCCGAGGCGGGCGGTGGCCAGCTGCGACAGCTGGACGGAATCGCGCGGCGGGGGCTCGTCCTCGATCAGCTGGGTCGCCGCGTCGATGCGGAACTTCGGCTTCGACGTGCGCGCGGGGGCCCCGCGGCGCAGCCACGCGAGCTCCTTGCGCAGGATGTTGCGGCGCTTGGTCTCGGCGACGGCCGATTGGCGCTGCCGCTCGACGCGCTGCAGCACGTACGCGGCGTAGCCCCCCTCGAACGGGTCGACGATGCCGTCGTGCACCTCCCACATGCGCGTGCAGACGGCATCCAGAAACCACCTGTCGTGCGTCACGAGCAGCAGGCCGCCCCCACCGCGCGGCCAGCGGTCGGCGAGGTGCTGCGCGAGCCATGCGATTCCCTCGACGTCGAGGTGGTTCGTGGGCTCGTCGAGCGCGACGACATCCCACTCCCCGACGAGCAGACGGGCAAGGCCCACGCGTCGTCGCTGGCCGCCGCTGAGGCCTGACACGACGGTGTCGAGCGCCACGTCCCGCAGCAGGCCGTCGAGCACGTCGCGCACGCGGGCGTCGCCGAGCCACTCGTGCTCGGGGCGGTCGCCGACGATCGCGTGACGCACGGTCTCGTCATCCGGCAGGTCGTCGTCCTGGGCGAGCATCCCGACGCGCACGCCGCCGCGGAGGGTCACGCGTCCGTCGTCCGGCGCAAGGCGCCCGGTGAGCACCCGCATGAGCGTCGACTTGCCGTCGCCGTTGCGGCCGACGATGCCGATCCGGTCCCCGCCGTCGACCCCGACGGTCACATCGTCGAGCACGACTTTCGCGGGGAATTCGACGTGCAGACGCTCGCCGCCGAGGAGGTGGACCATCCCTCTAGCCTAGGCGCGCGTCAGCAAGCCCTTCCCGGCGTCGCGCCTCAGGAGTCGAAGCCGAGGCTCAGCTTGCGCAGCAGCCCGGCGAGGCGCTCTCGGTCGGAGCGGGACAGCGTGCCCAGCAGCAGCGCCTCGGCATCGACCAGGCGCGTGATGGCCGCGTCCACGCGGAGGCGTCCGTCGGCGGTGAGGACGACGAGGATGCTGCGCCCGTCGTCGGGGTCGGCCTCGCGGCGCACGAGCCGGCGCGCGACGAGGCGGTCGATGCGGTTCGTCATCGTGCCGCTCGAGACGAGGGTCTGCTGGAGGAGCTGCTTCGGGCTGAGCTGGAACGGCTCGCCCGCCCGCCGGAGGGCGGAGAGCACGTCCCACTCCCACGGCTCGAGGTCGCTGCGCCGGAACGCCTCGCGGCGGGAACGGTCGAGGTGACGCGAGAGGCGGTCGACGCGCGAGAGCACCTCGAGCGGGGAGAAGTCGAGGTCTGGTCGCTGCACGCCCCACGCGCCGACGATGCGGTCGACCTCGTCGGTGCGGCGCCCGCGGACCCCCTCGCCATCCGTCATGAACCGCACTCTATCGAAGGCGCGACCCCGCACACGGGAAGCGGGGCAGGGCCGGCGCGGCCGTCTGGCAGACTTGTCGGGCGGGCGCCCCATGCCGGTGGCGACCGTGATCCGCCGTGGTGTAATGGCAGCACGACAGCCTTTGGAGCTGTTAGGTCTAGGTTCGAATCCTGGCGGCGGAGCATGACCGACATCAACGAAGACGACAGCCTCGCCATCGTCATCCTGGCCGCGGGCCAGGGAACGCGCATGAAATCCGCCCTGCCGAAGGTGCTGCACCGGATCGGCGGGCGCCCGCTCGTGGGTCACGTCATCCACACCGCGCAGACCCTCGGTGCCACCCATATCCGGGTGGTCGTGCGGCACGAGCGCGACGCGGTCGTCGAGACGATCCACGCCGACGCCCCCGAGGTCGAGGTCGTCGACCAGGACGAGATCCCCGGCACCGGCCGCGCGGTGCAGGTCGCGCTCGCCCAGCTGCCCGAAGGATACGCGGGCGACGTGCTCGTGCTGAGCGGAGACGTGCCGCTGCTGTCGGCCGACACGCTCTCGCAGCTGCTCGCGGCTCACCGCGCGTCCGGCGCTGCGGCGACCCTGTTGAGCGCGCTGCTCGATGACCCGACCGGGTACGGCCGCGTCATCCGCGGTGCGGACGGCGGCGTCGAGAAGATCGTCGAGCAGAAGGACGCGTCGGATGTCGAAGCCGCCGTCCGCGAGATCAACGCCGGCGTGTACGTCTTCCGGGCCGCGCCGCTGCGCGCGCACCTCGAGCTGGTCGGCACGGCGAACGCCCAGGGCGAGCGCTACCTCACCGACGTCATCGCGCTGCTGCGCGACTCGCGCCACGCTGTCGCCGCGACCGCAGCGCCAGACCCTCGCGTGGCTCTCGGTGTGAACGACCGGGTGCAGCTGGCCGAGGCGGCCGGCATCCTGAACGCCCGGATCGTGCGCCGCTGGCAGCTGGAGGGCGTCACCATCCTCGACCCCGCCACGACCTGGATCGATGACACGGTGACGCTCGCCCGCGACGTCACCATCCTGCCCAACACTCAGATCTTGCGCGCGACGACGATCGCGGAGGGCGCCACCGTCGGCCCCGACACCACCCTCGTGGACTGCGAGGTGGGGGAGCGGGCGACGGTGAAGCGCGCCGATGCGACCCTCGCGGTGATCGGCGCGGGGGCGAGCGTCGGCCCGTTCGCATATCTGCGACCGGGCACCTATCTCGCGGCGGACGGCAAGATCGGCACCTTCGTCGAGACGAAGAACGCGACGATCGGGGAGGGCAGCAAGGTGCCGCACCTCTCGTACGTCGGCGACACGACGATCGGGGAGGGCGTGAACCTCGGCGCCGGCGCGATCACGGCCAACTACGACGACATCGCCAAGCACCGCACCGAGATCGGGGACCACGTGCATTCCGGGTCGCACAACGTCTTCGTGGCTCCCGTTAGGGTAGGAGCAGGGGCCAAGACCGGTGCAGGCGCCGTCATCCGCAAGGATGTACCGCCCGGGGCGCTCGCGCTCTCGGTCGCCCCTCAGCGCAACATCGAAGGCTGGGTCGCGAAGAACCGACCGGGCACGGCCGCGGCCGAAGCCGCAGAGAAGGCGAGCAATGGCGAAGAAGGCCAAGAACGGTAAGGGCGGTCCCCACACGATCGTCACCCGGACGAAGAAGAAGCTCGTCATCGTCTCGGGCCGCTCGCATCCCGCATTGGCCGCGGAGGTCGCGAAGGCCCTCGATTCGGAAGTGCTGCCCACCGAGCATCGCACGTTCGCGAGCGGCGAGATCTACACGCGCTTCAGCGAGAGCGTACGCGGATGCGACGTCTTCGTCGTGCAGACCTTCGGCGGCGCGATCAACGAATCGATCATGGAGCTGCTCATCATGCTCGACGCGCTCAAACGGGCGTCGGCGAAGCGGGTCACGGTCGTCGCGCCGTACTATCCGTACTCGCGCCAAGACAAGAAGGGCCGCGGACGCGAGCCGATCAGCGCGCGTCTGATCGCCGACCTCATGCAGACCGCCGGCGCCGATCGCGTCATGAGCGTCGACCTGCACGCCGCGCAGATCCAGGGCTTCTTCGACGGTCCCGTCGACCACCTCTTCGCCCAGCCCGTGCTGCTGGACTACTTCGAGCGGAAGATCATCGAGGACCGCGAGCTGCTCACGGTCGTCTCGCCCGACATGGGCCGGGTGCGCGTCGCCGACAACTGGTCGGACAAACTCAATGCCCCGCTGGCGATCATCCACAAGCGCCGCGACCCCACCGTGGCGAACAAGGTGACGGTTCACGAGATCGTCGGCCAGGTCGATGGCCGCGTGTGCCTGCTCGTCGACGACATGATCGACACCGGCGGCACGATCGTGAAGGCGGCCGAGGCGCTCAAGCGCAGCGGCGCCAAGCGGGTCATCGTCGCCGCCACGCACGCGATCTTCAGCGACCCGGCTCCGCAGATCCTCGACACCGAGGCGATCGACGAAGTGGTCGTCACTGACACGCTTCCGGTCGGTGAGGACCGCCGCTTCCCCGGACTGACCGTCCTGCCGATCGCCCCGCTGCTCGCGCGCGCCATCTTCGAGGTCTTCGAGGACGGCTCGGTCACGAGCATGTTCGACGGCGCGGCCTGATCGGTCGGGCCGACTGCGCATCTCCAAGCCGCTTCATAGGGCACGCGGGGAGAATGCTGTAAGGATGCCTCGTAGCGCACAGCTCACCCCCCAGCGAGGCCCCGACGAAGGAGGACACATGATCCGCACGAACACTCTTCTCCCGCACCCCCTCCGCCCGAACCCGCTCCGCGCCGGGGCCGCCCTCGCGGGCGTCGCCGGCGTGCTCCTCCTCGCCGGATGCGGCGCCTCCCCCTCGACGGCCGGCGCCGACGACGGCACCGATACCGGCGCGTCCGACACCGGCTCCGCGGCGACCGGTTCGTACACCGACGGCACGTACACGGCGGAGGGCTCCTACCAGACGCCGGAGTCGATCGAGACGATCGATGTCACGGTCACCCTCGCGGACGGCGTCATCACCGACGTCGGGGTGGTCGGCCACCCGACGAAGCCCGAGACCGAGGAGTACCAGGGCAAGTTCATCGGCGGCATCTCGGACGAAGTCGTAGGGAAGAGCATCGACGAGATCAATGTCAGCCGCGTCGCCGGCTCCTCGCTGACAAGCGGGGGCTTCAACAAAGCGATCGAGGAGATCAAAAGCGAGGCCGCGGCCTGAGCCGCGGGGTCGAGCGTGCCCGAGTCCGCGCCGGCGTCCTGGCGGTTCGAGGCGATCGGCACGCCGTGGGAGATCCAGACCCCGACGCCTCTCCGCCCCATCGCCCGCGCGGAGGTGACGACCCTCATCGCCGACTTCGACGCCGCCTGGTCGAGGTTCCGCCCCGACTCGCTCGTCGCCCGACTGGCCCGCGGGGAGCGGTCCGTCCTCGCACCGCCCGACACCGACGCCATGCTCGCTGCGTACGGCGAGCTCTCGGACGCGACCGGGGGTGCGGTCAATCCGCTCGTCGGCGCGGCGCTCGACCGCCTCGGCTACGGGCCGGGATACCGCCTGGCCGAGGCCGGAGAGCCCGCGCGATCGGTCCCGGCCGCGTGGCGGGACATCGTGTCGTGGGACCTGAGGCGGCTCTCGCTGAGCGAGCCCGCGACGATCGACGTCGGCGCGCTCGGCAAGGGCCGCCTCGTCGACCGCGTGCTCGATGTGGTGACCTCCCATGTCGAGGGAGACGTCGTGGTCGATGCGAGCGGCGACCTCGCCGTGCGCGGGGTGCCCGTGCGCATCGGCCTCGAGCATCCCTTCGATGCGACCCGCGCGATCGGCGTCGTGACGATTCAGGATGCCGCGCTGTGCGCTTCGGCGACGAACCGCCGCACGTGGGGCGACGGCCTGCATCACGTGCTCGACGCCCGCACGGGGATGCCGGTGCGCACGATCTCGGCCACGTGGGCGATCGCCCCCGACGCCATGCACGCCGACGCCGTCGCGACGGCCCTCTTCTTCGACGGTGGTCCGCGGCTCGCGCACGAGTGGGGGGTGCAGTGGGTGCGGATGCTCACCGACGGTCGCGTCGAGTATTCCCCGGGCAGCGCGGCCGAGCTGTTCTCGGGCCCCGCTACCGTGGAGTCATGAGCGCCACATCCCTCGCCGGACGTCTCGCCGTCCCCGGCGACGACGCCCACCCGTTCAGCAACCCCACGCGAGACTCCATCACCCTGATCGCGGGCGCGTCAGGCCCTCGGGCCGGTGTGACGTGATCTCCGCCCTCACCGCGGTCTGGAACCGCGTGCTCCAGGCGCTCGGCCGCTTCTCGATGTACCGGCTGGTGCTCCTGTCGCTGGGCACTCTCGCGGCCGTCGCGTTCGTCGTGTCGTTCTTCGGGGTTCTCGCGCCCGGCCCCCTCGAGCTGGTCGCCACGCTCGCGGTGCTCTCGGCCTCGTGCTACGCGGTCGACGCGATCGCGCAGCGCGTGATCCGGCTCCCGCACCGCATCGAATCCTCGCTCATCACCGCGGCCATCCTGCTCTTCGTGCTGCGCCCGAGCATCGAGGTGCCCGCGCTCCTGGGCATCGCGCTCGCCGGCGCCGTGGCATCCCTCTCGAAGTACCTGCTCGCCTGGCGCGGACGGCACATCTTCAACCCCGCGGCGTTCGGCGCGGCGATCCTCACCATCTCCGGCCTCGGCGCATCGGCGTGGTGGGTGGGCACGCCGTACCTCGCCGGGCCCGTCGTCGTGCTGGGACTGCTCGTTCTCATCCGCACCGAGAAGCTCCGGGTCATCACGCTCTTCGTCGTCGTCGCGGTTGCGGTGACGGTGCTCCGGCTGTCCGCCCAGGCCCAGGCCGCGCAGTTCGAGATCTCGACCCCCGACCTGCTGTCGCTGGCGCTGCTGCAATCGCCGGTGCTGTTTCTCGGGGCGTTCATGCTGTCGGAGCCGCTCACGATGCCGCCGCGCCGGTGGCAGCAGCTCGCCGTCGCCTGCTTCGTCGGCGTATTGGTGGGCTGGCCGATCGACCTCGGTCCCTTCACGCTCGGCCAGGAGCGCGCGCTGCTCATCGGAAACCTGCTCGCATTCGCGTTCGCCGTGCGCGGCGCCGTGCGCCTCACGCTGTCGGGTCGCAGCGCCCTGTCGCCGACCGTGCAGCAGCTCGAATTCACGACGAAGCGGCCCGTCCGCTTCACCCCGGGGCAGTACCTCGAGCTCGACGTGCCGCACCGGCGGCCGGATGCCCGCGGCACACGGCGGGAGTTCAGCATCGCCTCGGCACCCGAAGACCTGCCGATGCTGCGCATCGCCTTCCGCGAGGGCGGGGCGAAGCATCCCTCGAGTTACAAGAAGGCCCTCGCCGCGGTGACCCCCGGGGGCGATCTCGCCGTGACGGGCGTGTGGGGCGATTTCCTGCTGCCGCACAACACCGGCGCGCCCGTGCTCATGGTCGCCGCGGGCATCGGGGTGACGCCGTTCGTGTCACAGCTGCGGCGCATGCTGCTGACCGAGGAGGATCGCGACATCGTCCTCGTCTACGTCGCGTCGCAGGCGTCGGAGCTCGTCTTCCGCGACGACATCGCGGCCGCCGGCATCCCGGTCGTCGTCTTCACCCGTGACGAGCCGGAGAACCTGCCGTCGAACTGGCACTGGGCCCGCGGCGTGCGTCTCGACGCCGAGGGCCTGCAGCGGGTCGTCCCCGACCTGTCTGCCCGGCACGCGTACATCTCCGGCCCTCCCGGGCTCATCGCCGAGCTCGCCCCCGCGCTGGAGAAGGCCCGGTCGCTCACGACCGACGCGTTCGCCGGGTACTGAGTCCGCGGGCGGGCCCTCAGGGAACGACGGGCGCGTGCGGCCGGGCCGGCAGCCGCAGGGTGAAGGTCGTGTCGCCGGGTGCGCTGTCGACCTCGATCGTGCCGTGGTGCGCGGTCACGATCGCCTTCGCGATGGAGAGCCCGAGTCCGGTGCCCCCCGTCTGCCGTGCGCGGGAGCGGTCCCCGCGCGCGAAGCGCTCGAACAGATCCGCCTGGACGGCGGGATCGACGCCCGGCCCGTCGTCGTGCACGGTGAGCACGGCGTCGGCGCCGTCGCGGAACACCCGGACGGTCACCTCGGTGCCCGCTGGCGTGTGGATGCGGGCGTTCGCGAGAAGATTCGCGACGACCTGATGAAGCCGAGCGGCGTCGCCCGCGAGCACGACCGGCTCGTCCGAGACCTCGACGCGCCAGCTGTGATCCGGTCCCGCGGGCCGGGCATCGCCCACCGCCTCGAGGGCGAGCTGAGTCAGGTCCACGGAGCCGTAGACGAGGTCCTGCCCCTCGTCGAGGCGGGCGAGCAGAAGGAGGTCCTCGACCAGCCGGGTCATGCGGATCGATTGCGCCTGGATGCGCTCGAGCGCCGACTCGCTGCCCTCGAAGACCGGTCCCTCCGCCCGCCGAAGCGCTCGCAGCGAGAGTTCCGAGTAGCCGCGGATCGAGGCCAGGGGAGTGCGCAGCTCGTGGCTCGCGTCGGCGACGAAGCGCCGCATCCGCTCTTCGTTGCGCTGACGCGCATCGAGCGAGGCATCCACGTGATCGAGCAGGGTGTTCAGAGCTGCGCCCACCTGCCCGATCTCGGTGCGATCATCCGCCTGGTCGGCGGGCACGCGCGCCGAGATGGAGACGGCGCCCTGGTCCATGGGGACGCTCGCGACGCGCGTGGCGGTGTCGGCCACGGAGCGGAGGGGACGAAGACCGACCCGGATGACGAACGCCGTCGCGGCGGCGAGCACGAGCAGCCCGCCCGCCGTCAGCAGCCCGATCGTGGTGAGCATGCGGGCGATCGTCTGCTGCACCTCGGTGCGCGCGAGGCCCACGACCGCCACGGTGTTATCGATCGCATCGGCGAGCACGACGTACGAGCCGACGCCGTCGATCTCCACCGTGGTCGGTCCGGGGCCGTCGAGGCCGTCGGCCAGGGCCTGGAGCTGCTCGTCGGTCAGCGCGGTCACGGTCAGGTCGTCCGCGACGAACGCGCCGCTGGCGGGAGTGAGGAAGGGCTTCACGATCAGCAGGAAGCCGGCCTGCTGGGGCGAGGACTCCAGGATCGTCTTCGCGTTGACATCGGGTCCCTCGAACGCGCCGCCGGGCCCGCCCGCGATCTTGACGCGATCCATCGTCGAGCGCAGCTGCTCGGAGAGGCGGGTCTCGAGCACCTGCCCCAGGATGGCGCTCGTCGCGACGGCGACGATGACGAGGATGACGGAGACGATGCCGATGACGGTCACCATCAGGCGCGTCTGCAGCGTCCAGGCGGGGCGTCCACGAGCCGCGCGCGCCTCGGTCACTGGGGACCCTTGATCATGTACCCGACGCCGCGCACCGTGGAGATCAACGGCTCGCGCCCGTGGTCGATCTTCTTCCGCAGGTACGAGATGTAGAGCTCCACGACACTGGAGCGCCCACCGAAGTCGTAGTTCCAGACACGGTCGAGGATCTGGGCCTTCGACACGACGCGCCGCTGGTTGCGCATGAGGAAGCGGAGCAGCTCGAACTCCGTGGCCGTCAGCTCGATGGCATCGCCGGAGCGCTCGACCTCGTGGCTGTCCTCGTTGAGGCTCAGGTCCCCCACACGGAGGATCGGCTCGGCATCGCTCGAGAACGCCGATCCCGCGCGGCGCATGAGGCCGCGCAGGCGCGCGACGACCTCCTCGAGGCTGAACGGCTTCGTCACGTAGTCGTCGCCGCCCGCGGTGAGTCCGGCGACGCGGTCGCTCACGGCATCCTTCGCCGTCAGGAACAGCACGGGAACGTCGTTGCCCGACTGCCGCAGGCGCTGCAGCACGGCCATGCCGTCGAGGTCGGGCATCATGATGTCGAGCACGAGGGCATCGGGTGCGAACTCGCGCGCGCCCTGCAGCGCCTCGAAGCCCGACCCCGCGGTGCGCACCTCCCACCCCTCCATCCGCAGCGCCATCGACAGCAGGTCGGTGAGCATCTGCTCGTCGTCGACGACGAGAATGCGGAGGGCGGAGCCGTCGGGGCGATGCAGGGCGGGAGACGATGCCATGAGCCCATTGTGCGGGCTTTCCTATGAGATTCCTATGGAGACGGCTATGGCTCCGCTGTGAACGCGCGGCCCCGCGCGCATCTACGGTCCCGCGCGCATCTATGGTGGGCTCATGCCACTGGTCGATGCCGCGGTCTATGTCGAGGGAAAGCGGGTGTCGAGCGGATCTGTCGTCGACACCGTTACGGATGCGCGGGCCCGTGGCGGCATGGCGTGGATCGGCCTGTACCGCCCGACCGAAGGCGAGATGCGCGAGATCGCCGCGCTCCTCGATCTGCACCCGCTCGCGGTGGAGGACACACTCACGGGCCATCAGCGGGCGAAGCTCGAGCGCTACGGCGACAAGACGTTCCTGGTGCTGCAGCCGGCACGCTACCTCGATGACACCGAGACCGTCGAGTTCGGGGAAGTCCACGTCTTCCTCGGTCCCGGCTTCGTCATCACCGTGCGGCACGCGGAGAACCCCGACCTCGCCGCGGTGCGCCGGCGGCTCGAGGCGAAGCCGGAGGTGCTGGCGCAGGGTCCGTTCGCCGTCGTCTGGGCGGTGTGCGACGACGTCGTGGACCAGTACGCTCCGGTCATCGTCGGCCTCGAGAACGACATCGATGAGATCGAGGACGAGCTCTTCTCGGGCGATCCCGATGTGTCCAAGCGCATCTTCGGCCTGCAGCGGGAGGTCATCGAACTCCAGCACGCGACCTCCCCGCTCGTCGACGTGTTCGAGCGGATGCAGGCGATCGTCGTGGAATCGACCGGCAAGCCCGAGGCGCCTGCCTTTCGCGACGTGGACGATCATGCGCGGCGCGTCGTCGAAAAGGTCGAGGCCTTCCGGCAGACCCTGGGCAGCGCCCTCACCGTGCACGCGACCCTCGTGGAGCAGCAGAGCAACGAAGAGATGCGGCGGATGACGGAGTTCGGGCTGCAGCAGAACGATCAGGTCAAGAAGATCTCCAGCTGGGCGGCCATCCTGTTCGCCCCGACCCTCGTCGGGACGATCTACGGCATGAACTTCGACAACATCCCCGAACTGCACTGGGGGTTCGGCTATCCGCTCGCGCTTCTGCTGATGGCGACGACGAGTGTGACCCTCTACGTGGTGTTCAAGAGGAGGGGTTGGCTCTGACGTCGGCGGAGGGGAGTAGTTTCTTCGCCATGCGAATCGAAGAACTGCGAGAACAGGTCGCGGGGCGCGTCATCGCCCCGGCGGAGGACGGATGGGATGCCGCGCGCCTCTTCCACTCGGGAATCGGCGAGCCGGCGCTCATCGTGCGCGCCGCGTCGGTGGCGGATGTCGCGGCCGCCGTCCGATGGGCGAGCGCGGAGGGGGTGGCGGTCGCCGTTCGCGGCGGCGGTCACAGTGCGTGGGGCACGGTCGCGGGCGGCCTCACGATCGACCTCGGCGAACTCACCGACATCGAGATCGACGGCACCCTCGTGCGTGTCGGTGGCGGCGCGACGTGGGGCGCCGTGGCCGGGACCCTGTCGGAGGCGGGGCTCGGCGTGAGTTCCGGTGACACCGCGTCGGTCGGCGTCGGCGGCCTCACGCTCGGCGGGGGCATCGGCTGGATGGTGCGCGCCTGGGGGCTGGCCGCCGACCAGCTCACGGGGGTGCAGCTGGTCACCGCCGCCGGCGACGTGGTCGAGGTCTCCGCCGCCAGCCACCCCGAGCTCTTCTGGGCCTTGCGCGGGGGCGGCGGCAACTTCGGGGTCGTCACGCGCTTCGACTACCGCGCGCACGAGCTGCCGGCGGTGGTCTTCGGCGAGCTCTCGCTGCAGGGAGACGCCCGGCCCGTGCTTCGTGCGCTCCGCGACACCCTGCGGGGCGCGCCCCGCGAACTCACCGTGACCTATGCTGATGTGCCCGCGATGGATCCGAGCGCGCCCGCGGGCGCGACGATCACCGCATGCTGGATCGGCGACGACGTGGACGCTGCCCGCGCCGCCCTCGGCCCGGTGCTCGCGCTGTCCGGCGTCGAGGTCAACGACCTCGGTGTGCGGCCGTACCCCGACATCCTGCTCGAGATGCCGGAGTTCGATCCGAACCAGCCCATGCCCGGCTTCATCGGGGGCAACACGCTCCTGACGGACGCCGACGACGACGTGCTCGACGCGCTTGCGACATTCCGCGAGAGCAACCCTGCCTCCGTGCTGTTCCTGCGATCGCTCGGCGGCGCGTACGGTGACGTCCCAGACGATGCCACCGCGTTCTCCCCGCGGGGCGCAACGTGGTTCGCAATGGCGGGGGCGTTCGACCTCCCCGGCACGACGACGGAGCAGCGGGCGGCCGTCGAGGACGAGTGGGCGCGGATCGAGGCGCGCGGCGGTGGTGTCTACGGCAACTTCACGCAGGCGGTCGACGGATCGGTCGTGGCGAAGATGTACTCGCCAGAGACGTCGGCGCGCCTCGCGAAAGTGAAGCGCGAGTGGGATCCGGGCAACGTCTTCTCACGCAACCACAACGTAGCGCCGGCCTGAAACGCAACGTGCCGCCGGGGAAGCCCGGCGGCACGTCAGCGTCACTTCGCCTCAGTGGGTGTCTTCGGCTTCGATCTCGCTGCGGTCGCCCGACCACTGTGTGTGGAACGTGCCGGGCTTGTCGATGCGCTTGTAGGTGTGCGCCCCGAAGAAGTCGCGCTGACCCTGCACGAGCGCGGCGGGAAGGCGCCGGGCGCGGAGGCCGTCGTAGTACGCGAGCGATGAGGAGAAGGCGGGGGCGGGGATGCCGGCGATCGTGGCCGTCGACACGGTGCGTCGCCATGCGCCTTGGGCGCGCTGCAGGGCCTCGACGAAGTACGGGGCGGTGAGCAGCACGGGCAGGTCGGGGGTCGCTGCGTAGGCATCCGAGATGCGGTTCAGGAACTGGGCGCGGATGATGCAGCCGCCGCGCCAGATCTTGGCGACCGCGCCGAGGTCGATGCTCCAGCCGTACTGGGCGGCGCCGGCGCGGATCTCGTCGAACCCCTGCGAGTACGCGACGATCTTCGACGCGTACAGGGCGAGCCGGACGTCCTCGATGAACGCGTCGACGTCGTCAGCGGTCAGCTCCTCGCTGGGGCCGGGCAGATCGCCGGCGACGGCGCGCTGCTCGGGATGACTCGACAGCGAACGGGCGAACACGGCCTCGGCGATGCCGGAGACGGGCACACCCAGATCGAGCGCGGTCTGCACGGTCCAGGCGCCGGTGCCCTTGGCGCCGGCCTGGTCGAGGATCACATCGACCAGGGGCTGTCCCGTTCCGGCATCCTGCTGGCGGAGCACCTCGGCGGTGATCTCGATCAGATACGACTCGAGCTCGCCCTTGTTCCATTCGGCGAAGACGTCGGCGATCTCGGCGGGGGTCTTCCCGGTGCCGCGGCGGATCAGATCGTACGCCTCGGCGATCAGCTGCATGTCGGCGTACTCGATGCCGTTGTGCACCATCTTCACGAAATGCCCGGCGCCGTCGTGACCCACGTGCGTGACGCACGGCTCACCCTCGGCGACCGCCGCGATCGAGCGCAGGATCGGACCCAGCGTGACCCACGACTCATCCGAGCCGCCGGGCATGATCGAGGGACCGGTGAGCGCCCCCTCTTCGCCGCCGGAGATACCGGCGCCGACGAAATTGATGCCGGTCTCGCGCACCGCCTTCTCGCGGCGGATCGTGTCGGTGAACAAGGCGTTCCCGCCGTCCACGATGATGTCCCCGGGCTCGAACACGTCCACGAGCGCATCGATCACCGCGTCGGTGCCGGCGCCGGCCTTGACCATGATGATCGCGGTGCGCGGCTTCTGCAGCGACGCCGCGAACTCGTCGTATGACGCGGCCGGCACGAAGCCCGCCTCGGGATGCGCGGAGACCAGGTGATCGGTCTTCTCGTACGAGCGATTGAAGATCGCGACCGTGTTGCCCTGGCGGCTCGCCAGGTTGCGGGCCAGGTTCGAGCCCATCACCGCGAGGCCGACGACACCGATGTTCGCGACCGACTGCGCCGCGGCGTCGGGACCGGTCGGCTCCGGCGCCGGACGTGGGACATCCTCGGGCGCCGGGGCGCCCTCATGGGCGGGGGCGGAATCGGGGGCGTCCGCACGATCGGTGGAGACGTTCGTCCCCGTCGTGTGGTTCGGCTCCTCGGTGGGAAGGTCGTTCTCGGGCACGCGCAAACTCCTCGGATCATCGCAGGGGATGCTCCCAGGTTATCGCGTCACGGAGCGCAGCCCCTGCGGTGTGACGACGCAGCGGTGTGACGACGCAGCGGTGTGACGACACAGTGGTGTGACGACACTGCGGTGTGACGACGCAGTGGTGTGACGACGCTGCGGTGTGACGACGCAAACGACGCGCACCGCGCGAGCGCTCAGTCCTTGCGGTAAGCCGCTCGGCCCATCGACCAGAATGCGGCGACGGTGAGCAGGCCGCCGAGGGCCGCGAGGCCGCCGATCGCCCAGACGAGCAGATGCGATAGAAGCGCGTCGTCGAACATGTGTCCTCCTGGGTCGTTAGCGCGTGACTTCACGCTACCGCGTCGGCGGCGCGGCGCCTCGTCCACGCGCGGTCGGGTATCAGAAGCGCCGTCGGGTAGGATAGGAGATCGACCCTCGGCGAGGGATCCGGAACAAGACGAAACCGTCGGCTCCGGCATCCGTTATCGACGCGGTGAAGTGGGCTTCCAGGCTTTCCTCACGCGTCTGCGTTCGAGTCGAAACCCCATAGACCACGGTGCGGCGCATTTTCTGCTGCACGCCCATAAGGAGAACCCCATGTCTGACGACAACAAGGTCCACGCCGAGCTTCGCGAGAACTTCGGCAAGGGCTACGCCCGCCGCCTCCGCGCGGCAGGCAAGATCCCCGCCGTCATCTACGGCCACGGCACCGAGCCCAAGCACGTCGCGCTGCCCGGCCACCAGGTGTCGCTGCTCATCCGTCGCGCTAACGCGGTGCTCGAGCTCGACGTCGCCGGCTCGCACGAGCTCACGCTCGTCAAGGACGTCCAGAAGGACCCCGTGCACCAGGTCATCGAGCACATCGACCTGCTCGTCGTGAAGAAGGGCGAGAAGATCCAGGTCGACGTGCCCGTCTCGCTCATCGGTGAGTCCGCCCCCGGCACGATCGCCGCGCAGGATGCGAACACCGTCCTTCTCGAGGTCGAGGCCACCCACATCCCCGAGCGCATCGAGGTCGACGTCGACGGTCTCGAGGACGGCACGCACATCACCGCCGCCGACCTCACGCTGCCCAAGGGCGCATCGTTGGTCGTCGACCCCGAGACGCTGATCGTCGCCATCTCGGTGCCGACCGACACCCTCGCCGCCGAGGACGAGATCGCCGAGGCCGATGCCGCGGTCGCCGCCGAGCAGGCAGAGGAATCCGAAGAGGCCAAGGAGGGCGCGTCCGAGTAATCGGCCTTCGCCCTCGAAGCCCGCTCCCGCATTAGTGTGGGGGCGGGCTTCGTCGTGGGCGGGCCCTGTCCGCCACGGCGCCTCGGCCGGCGGACGATGCAGAAAGGGCACGCGCGTGGCGGAGACCTGGCTCGTCGTCGGCCTCGGCAATCCGGGACCGCGATACGAGGCGACCCGGCACAACGTCGGACAGCTCGTCGTCGACGAGCTCGCGGCTCGTCGTGGCGAGGGCTTCACATCGCACAAGGCGAACGCCCGCATAGCCGAGACGTGGCTGCGACCGGGGTCCGCGAAGCTCGTGCTCGCCAAGCCGAACTCCTTCATGAACGTCTCGGGCGGCCCCGTCGCCGGGCTCGCGCGCTTCTTCGACGTCTCGCCCGCGCGCGTGGTCATCGTTCACGACGAACTCGACATCCCCTTCGACACGATCAAGCTCAAGGTGGGCGGCGGCCCCGGCGGACACAACGGCGTTCGCGACGTGGCCAAGGCGCTCGGTACTCCGGAGTTCCCGCGCGTGCGCGTCGGCATCGGGCGGCCGCCCGGTCGTCAGGATCCCGCCGACTGGGTGCTCCATCCCTTCGGATCGGCCGAGCGTGCGTCGCTGCCCATCATCGTGGGCGAGGCCGCGGATGCCGTCGAACAGCTGATCGGCGAGGGGCTCGTGGCCGCACAGCAGCGGTTCCACGCCCCACGCGTCTGATCCGGGGCGGGCGCACTCGCGCTAGGCGCCGATCGACGCGCCGGAGGTCAAGCCGAGGAACAGCGCGGTCCAGGCCACGACGACGAAGGCGCCCAGCGCGACCACGGCGATCACGACCGCCGCGATGCCCTGGCCGCGGCCGCGTCGCTTCGCGATCGCGACGATGCCCTGGATGAGCGCCCACGTGCCGAGCACCGTCCCGACCCAGAACGAGATCTCGCCGAGCAGCACCCAGTCGCGCACGGGTGAGAGGACGCGCCAGTTCCACTCGGCCGTCGCGGGCAGGAGCGCGACATCGCGCCCCGTGCCCAGGCCGATCCGGAACGCGGCGATGCCCGCGACGAGGGGCGCCGCGACGAGGGTCACGAGGGCCAGCACGAGGGCCACGACGCCGAGCGCGCGCGAGGGCGGGGCGGAGTAGGTCGCCGCGGCCGCGAACTGCGGATGCTGCGGCACGACGTACGGTGCGGCGTACGGGTGCGCGGGCGGGGGCGATCCCGGATGGCCGTAGGGGGGCTGCGGGTCGCTCACGGGTCCCATCCTAGGTGGGGGCCCGACGCGGCCCCGGGCACGGCGCGACGGGCTGAAGTGTCTAGACTCGTTCGGTGACTGTCTCGGGGATCGTGCGTGGGCTCGAGAGGGCAGAATCGTTCCGCGACGCGCTGACCGCGGCATCCGTCGATGCGGAGTTCGCGCTCGTCGACGGGCTCGACGCTCCGCTGCTCGCCGCCCTGCTGAGACGGCGCGCGGAGTCGGGCCGTCCGCCGGTCCTGCTGGCCATCACCCCCACGGGGCGCCGCGCGGAATCGCTCGGTCCGGCCCTGGCGGCCCTCGTCCCCGAAGCGACGCTCCTGCACTTCCCGGCGTGGGAGACCCTGCCCCACGAGCGGCTGAGCCCGAGCGCCGAGACCGTCGGCCGCCGACTCGCCGCCCTCAGCGCCATCGGCTCGTGGGACGGGAAGTCCCCCCTCATCGTCACCGCCTCCGTGCGCTCGGCGCTGCAGCCGCTCGCGCGGGGGCTGTCGCAGATCGTCCCGATCCGGTTGTCGGTCGGGGGACGGGGGCACGATCTCGCGCAGGTCTCCGACCGCCTCGTCGAGCTCGCGTACACGCGCGTCGACATGGTGTCCCGCCGCGGCGAGTTCGCCGTGCGCGGCGGCATCCTGGATGTCTTCCCGCCGACGGCCGACCACCCCTGCCGGGTGGAGTTCTTCGGCGACGAGGTGGATCAGATCCGTGCGTTCCAGGTGGCCGATCAGCGCTCCCTCCCCGGCGACATCCCCTCGGTCGAGCTCGCGCCGAGTCGCGAGCTGCTCCTCACGCCGGAGGTGCGGCAGCGCGCTCGGGAACTCCGCCACGAGTTTCCGGCGATCGCGGGGATGCTCGAGCGGATGGGCGAGGGCATCGCCGTCGAGGGCATGGAGTCCCTGACTCCCGCCGTCGCGGGGCCGTTGGTCTCGCTCGCCGACTACCTTCCCGAGGGGGCCGCGGTCGCGCTCGTCGACCCGGAGCGCTCGGTCTCGAGGGCGATCACCCTCGGCGACACGAACCGCGAGTTCCTCGAAGCCGCGTGGAGTGCGGCGACGTCGGGCGCCAAGGCGCCGATCGACCTCGGCGCCGGCGATTTCCTCACGATCCCGCGCCTCCGAGACGACGCGCACGAGCGGGGGGCGGTGTGGTGGACCCTCAACCCCTTCGACAGCGGCGCCGCCGACACCGACCAGGCGCCCGGTGAGACGGCCGCCGTCCGCGTTCCCGGCACCGCCGTGCCCTCGTTCCACGGCAACGTCGACGGGGCGACCGCCCACGTCGGAAGCCTGCTCCGCAGCGGCTGGAGTGTCGTGGTCGCGGCATCCGGAGCGGGTCTCGTGGAGCGCGCCCGCGACGTGCTCTCCGAGCGGGGTCTCGCCGCGCGCATCGAGGACGACCTGACCGCCGCACCCGAGCCGGGCATCGCCGTCGTCGTGCAGTGCACGATCGAGGAGGGGTTCCAGGTCGAGCACGCGCGGCTCGCCGTGCTCACCGAGGCGGAGTTCTACGGACGCACGATCGGCGGCGACAGCCGGGTCGTCAAGAAGCTGGCATCGCGCCGCAAGAACGTCGTCGACCCGCTCCAGCTGAAATCCGGCGATCACGTCGTGCACGCGACGCACGGCATCGGCCGCTTCGTCGAGATGACGCAGCGCGAGGTGTCCACCGGCGGACGCAACGCGGTGAAGACCGTGCGCGACTACCTCGTGATCGAGTACGCGCCCTCCAAACGTGGGTACCCGGGCGACAAGCTCTTCGTTCCGACCGATCAGCTCGACCTGCTCTCGAAGTACGTCGGCGGCGAGACTCCCGTGCTCTCCAAGATGGGCGGCAGCGACTGGGCTCAGGCGAAGGGCCGGGCGCGCAAGGCGGTGCGCGACATCGCGGTCGAGCTCGTCAAGCTGTACTCCGCGCGGATGGCCGCCAAGGGCCACGCCTTCGGCCCCGACACGCCATGGCAGCGTGAGCTCGAAGAGGCGTTCCCGTTCGCAGAGACCCCCGACCAGCTGCAGACCATCGACGAGATCAAGGCCGACATGGAGAGGCCGATCCCGATGGACCGTCTGCTCTCGGGCGATGTCGGGTTCGGCAAGACCGAGGTCGCGGTGCGGGCCGCGTTCAAGGCGATCCAGGACGGCAAGCAGGTCGCCATGCTCGTTCCCACGACCCTGCTCGTGAAGCAGCACGTCGAGACCTTCACCGAGCGTTTCGCCGGGTTCCCCGTCAAGGTCAAGGCGCTCTCGCGCTTCCAGACCGACAAGGAGGCCCGCGACACCCTCGACGGGCTGAGCGAGGGCACCGTCGACCTCGTGATCGGAACGCACCGCATCCTCACCGAGGGGATCGTGTTCAAGGACCTCGGCCTGATGATCATCGACGAGGAGCAGCGCTTCGGTGTCGAGCACAAGGACGCGCTGAAGAAGCTCAAGACGAACGTCGACATCCTCGCGATGAGCGCGACGCCGATCCCGCGGACGCTCGAGATGGCGGTCACCGGCATCCGCGAGATGTCGACGCTGCAGACCCCGCCGGAGGACCGGCATCCGATCCTGTCGTTCGTGGGCCCGAACAACGACAAGCAGATCGGTGCGGCGATCCGCCGCGAACTGCTGCGCGAGGGGCAGATCTTCTTCGTGCACAATCGGGTGCAGTCCATCCAGCGGGTCGCCGCGCACATCGCCGAACTCGTGCCCGAGGCGCGCATCGCCGTCGCGCACGGGCAGATGGGGGAGCACGCCCTCGAGCAGGTCGTCGACGACTTCTGGGAGCGAAAGTTCGACGTGCTCGTGTGCACCACGATCGTCGAGACCGGTCTCGACATCTCGAACGCGAACACGATCATCATCGACCGCGCCGACAAGTTCGGGCTCGCCCAGCTGCACCAGCTGCGGGGCCGCGTCGGCCGCGGCCGCGAGCGTGCGTACGCCTACTTCGTGTACGACGAGAACAAGCCGCTGTCCGAGACCGCGGCCGATCGTCTGCAGACGATCGCGGTGAACAACGACCTCGGATCGGGCATGCAGGTCGCGCTCAAGGACCTCGAGCTGCGCGGCGCGGGCAACCTGCTCGGTGCCGAGCAGGCGGGCCACATCGCGGGCGTCGGCTTCGACCTGTACCTGCGGATGATCGGCGAGGCGGTCGCCACCTTCCGGGGTGAGGATGTCGAGGGGCCGACCGAGCTGCGGCTCGAGCTGCCCGTCGACGCGCGCATCCCCGAGACCTACATCGACAGCGAGCGACTGCGCCTCGAGGCCTACCAGAAGCTCTCGGGCGCAGCATCCGCCACCGCGAAGGACGACGCGATCGACCTGGTCGTCGACGAACTCACCGACCGCTACGGCGATCCGCCGGCGGAGGTCGACGGGCTCATCGCGGTGGCGCGGCTGCGCCGGCGCGCGGCGCGGGCCGGGCTCGCCGACCTCGTGGCGATGGGCCAGAACCTCCGGGTCGCGCCCGCACCGCTCGCCGACTCGCTGCGGGTGCGCCTGCAGCGGCTGTACCCCGCGGCGAAGCTGCTGGCCGGGGGTGAGGCGCTGGTGGTGCCGATGCCGCGGCCGGACGGCGAGCCGCTGGGCGACGCCGCGCTGATCGCGTGGGTCTTGCAGCTTCTCGACCAGCTGTTCCCCGAGCCCGCACCGACCCCGGCGCCCGCCGGCGGAGAGTGAACGCCGCGGCATCCTGCGCGCTACGCTGACGCTGATCGAGGAGGAACAGTGGAGTTCGAGCACCTCGGGGCCAGGCCCCGCATCCATCGCGACGCGGTGGTCGCGCAGACGGCCGTCGTGAGCGGCGACGTCACGATCGGCGCGGACTGCCAGCTGCTGCACGGCGCCGTCGTGACGGCCGAGGGCGGACCCATCACGCTCGGCGAGAACGTCATCGTGATGGAGAACGCCGTCATCCGGGGGAGCGCTGCGAACCCGGTGCACATCGGCGACCACACGCTCGTCGGGCCCGGCGCCACGATCAGCGGCGCGACGGTGGGTGAGGAGGTCTTCCTCGCCACGGGCACGCGGGTCTTCAACGGCGCCCGCATCGGCGACCGCTGCGAAGTGCGCATCAACAGCGTCGTGCACCTGCGGACGGTGCTTGCGCCCGATACCGTCGTCCCGATCGGCTGGGTCGCGGTCGGCGATCCGGTGCAGCTGCTGTCGCCCGATCGGCACGACGAGATCTGGGCGGCGCAGAAGGAACTCGACTTCCCCGGATATGTCTTCGGGATCGACCGCGACACGCCCGACCTCATGGTTCAGCTCACCGAGCGCTACGGTCGCAGTCTCGCGCGGCACGCGACCGACCACCAGATCCGCTGACGTCCTGCGCGAGACTTCACTTAGGCACCTTCCCGAGCCCGATGAAGGTGCGCAAGTGAAGTTTCGCGCAGGGAGGGAGGGGGCGGGTCAGCCGGTGTTCTGGAGGCCGGCGGCCACGCCGCTGACCGAGAGCAGCAGCAGGCGCTGCTGCTCGGGGTCGGGCGACTCGGTGCCCGCCG
>NZ_DATMIO010000256.1:0-2976 GCF_035554235.1 Microbacterium sp.
GAGCTGAGACGATAGCGCGGCAGCCGAGTTCGCGTTGTAGATCTCCGGTCGATAGATCTTCTGGAACGTCTCCATCGTGCTGATCGTGCCGATGAGTTGCAGGTTGGAGTAGTCCTCGACGAGATCGCCGCGGAAGTAGAACGCGAGCGGCGCGACGCCCCTGGGGGGCATGAAGTATCGGACCTGCAGTCCCATCCGTCCGAAGTACTCGTCGGTCAGCGAGTAGTCGTCCTGCAGATACTCGACGCCGAGGACCGGGTGGTGATACTCGGTCCGACGATACGTCTTGCTCGTCGAAACGCTGATGCAGACCACGGGCGACATCGGGAAGCGTTCGCGGTACACGTCGGAGTCGAGGAAGTGCTGGAACAGCTTGCCGTGCAGAACGCCGAAATCGTCGGGCACGGTGAACTCCCCGGCGGCCTCGGTGGCCGCCGGCAGCAGCACGCTGAAGTCGAAATCGCGGACATAGGAGGAGAAGTTGTTCCCCACGATCCCGCGGTGACGTGCCTCGGTCCGCCGATCGACGATCTGGATGTCGAGCACCTCGAGCAGCGGGAATTCCTGATCCTCGCCTCCCGCGGCGAACTGCAGCTCGACGGTGACGATCTCGAGTTCGACGGTGTAGCGGTCCCGGTTCGGGTTGTCCCAGTGCGCGAGGTCGTTGAATCGGTGGTCGATCATCGCCAGGGCGTTGCGGAGGTTCTGCCGGCGGTGCTCGCCACGGGCCAGATTGGCGAAGTTCGTGGTGATCCGGGAACTGTCCGACGGCGAGTAGTCCTCATCGAAGCGGGTAGTGGTGACGCTGAACGTGAACTCGTTCGCCATGAGTGGCCAATCCGTGGGCTGATCGGCCGGGCTCGGCCTTGCGGAATTCGGTACGCCCATCGTCCAGGCACAAAGCGGCCATCGACAAACTAATCGCGGCTATCGATTCCTATAGTCTCTACCTATGGTTAGGCGATCACCCAGTATCACGCTGCAGCAGCTCCACTACTTCATCGAGGTCGCCGCGGAGGGATCGATCAGCGCCGCCGCCGACCTGCTCTATGTCTCCCAGCCGACCATGTCCGCCGCGATGAAAGACCTCGAGACCCGGGTGGGCCGCGCCCTCCTCCTCCGCTCCGCCCGCGGCGTGACGCTCACCGCCGATGGTGCGGAGTTCCTCGGCTATGCCCGGCAGGTCACCGAGCAGGTAGGGCTTCTCGAGCAGCGCTACCTGGGTCGGCCGCCGTCGCGACGCCTGCTCGGCGTTTCGGCGCAGCACTACTCGTTCGTGGTCGACGCGTTCGTGCGAATGGTGAAGGGCAGCGGGGCGGCCGAGTACGAGTTCTCGCTGCGTGAGACTCGCACCTGGGACATCATCGAAGACGTCCGGACGCTGCGCAGCGAGCTCGGCATCCTCTACCGGAACGACTTCAACCGGAACGTCATCGACAAACTACTCCGGGACTCCGGGCTCGCGTTCCGCCCGCTCTTTCTCACCGAGCCGCACATCTTCATCTCCCGGAAGAACCCCCTCGCCTCTCGAGATCGCGTCACCCTCGCCGATCTCGCCGACCTGCCGCGGCTCACCTTCGACCAGGGGGCGAACAACTCGTTCTACTTTGCCGAGGAGATCCTCTCCACGTTGTCGAGCAAGCAAGAGATCCGGGTCTCCGACCGCGCTACGATCTTCAACCTCATGATCGGGCTCGACGGCTACACGATCTCGACCGGCATCATCAGCGACGACCTCGACCCGGAGATCGTCGCCATCCCGCTCGACGTTGACGAACGCATCGAGATCGGCTGGATCGGCCATTCGGCGATCCCGCTCACCGAGCAGGCGCAGCGCTACCTCGCTGAACTGCGGACCGTCGTGGCAGGCTTCGGCGTGGCGCTGCTCGGCTAACCTCTCACGCACGACTCGCGAGCCATAGGGAAGGGCTATAGGGATATATAGCCATGCTTAGTTTGTCGATGGGCGGTAGGTGCCTGGACGATGGCTGTACCGACTTCCGCAAGGCCGAGCCCGGCCGATCACCCCACGGATTGGCCACTCATGGCGAACGAGTTCACGTTCAGGGTCCCCCAGGCATGACGAATCCCGCAACTGCCACTCGATCGGCCGGTGCGAGACCGGGCTTCGACTCCTCGTTGTCGCCGGACGAGTTCAAAGCCGCCTTTCGCGGGCACCCCGCTGGCGTGGCGGTCATCACCGCTGACGCGGGGGGAGGGCCGGTGGCGCTGACCGCGACTTCCGTGTCGTCAGTCAGCGCCGACCCTCCATTGCTCATCTTCTCGATCTCGGCCCAGTCGTCCACCGCGGCGGCGTTCGCCCGCGCGGAGACCGTCGTGGTCCACCTCCTCGACGCCGACGACCTCGAGGTCGCGAAACTCGGCGCCACCCGCGGCGTCGACCGCTTTGCCGAAACGGACCGCTACTCCCGTCTCGTCACAGGCGAGCCGGTGTACAACGGCGTGCGTGCGTGGGTTCGTTGCGCGGTCATCGGCCGCATGGATGCCGGCGGCTCCACCGTCATAGCGGCGCACGCCCTGCAATCGCAGATCGACCGCGACGTCAGCGGCGGACAGCACGGCGACGCCCTCGTGTACCACAACCGGTCTTGGCACAGGCTCGGCGAACACTCCCAGATCACTTGAACGACGCGAAGCGCTCGGCCTCTGGCGTTCGAGGAACGCGCCGCCCGAGCCGACAAGAGCGCGCGAACTCGCGCGATCTTCCAGCGAATCCGGGACGAGGACGCTGCCCTGCTGGACGCACTTGCCAAGTGACTGTGACGAATTCGTTCGGGCAGTAGCCGATCGTCTACTTGAGTCAACCCGGACGGGCTGCGATGAGGCTCGTCGTCGTCAACCGATGACACGGGACGAAATGTTGGCGGGCACTGACATGACGATCTCCCGCGAGCTCCCACGTCGGCCCCAGCGTCAGCCGCCGAACGAAATACCTGATTAGCGGCCATATTCGTC